>JADLHM010000102.1 GCA_020848745.1 Deltaproteobacteria bacterium
TCCGGAGGTGGTGATCCGGCGCCAAGACCACGGCGCCGGACGGAACTGGTTCTCGGGATCGGCGCGCTCCGCGTAACATTTGTCAGCGCGTTCCGTCAATCATTTTTTGGATCGGTAGTCCCCGGAGGGGGCCGCGGCCACCGCCCGCCGGTCCCGGGCGCGCCAGCACTGGCGAGACACGGGCACTCCGCGGCGGCGCCGCCGCTACTCGGCGGTGCCGAAGAGCGTGTCGGGGATCGGCGTCAGGAAGGCGAAGTTGCCCGAGCGCATCGAGCGGTGGTGCTTGTCGTGCTGGACCGCGAGTCGCCCGAAGGTGCGGAGCGGGAAGCGCTGGAAGTTCATGCCACCGGCTCCTCGAGACCGGCACCCGGCTCATCTCGCCCCGGTCCCCCCGGCGGCCGGGGTCACCGTCCGCCGCGCTCGCGGCGGCGCTGCTCCTCGGTCTCGTGCGGGCGGGTGTAGTCGTCCTCGAGCCGCCACGTCGTACCGATCTCCGGGGTCGACGCCTCGATGACGTCGCAGTCGGTGATGCCGATGAGACGGTGCACCTGACCGAGGCCGCACGTATAGCCCATGCCGGGGGCGAGCTCCGTCTCGACGAGCTCGCCGCTCGGGTCCTGCCAGACGACCTTGGCGCGACCGCGCAAGAGGAGCCAGCTTTCGCGCTTCCGATCGTGCAACTGGAGCGAGAGCCGCGCGCCGGCGTCGATGTGCAGGAGCTTCCCGGCGTAAGGCAGGTCGTCGGGCGTCCAGTGCAGCTCGTAGCCCCACGGCTTCTCGACACGCCGCACGAAGGGCGCGTTCGTGAAACCCGACGGATCGAAGCGCGGCGGGGCCTCGCTCATGGCGCGCCACTCTAACCGAACTCGCGCGGCGGCGCGCCCCCCGAATCGTGGCCCGGGTCGCGATTTCCGGGGTCCTCTGCTATCTGCTGCCGAATGTCCGCGTCGGTTCCGGTCATCGATCCCGAGCAGCTCCCCAAGCATTTCGAGGCGACGGAGGTGGAAACGCGGCTGCACGAGCGCTGGGACCGGCTCGGCGTCTACGCGCACGATCCGGCGCGACCCCGCGAGGAGACCTTCGTCGTCGACACCCCGCCGCCGACCGTCTCCGGCTCGCTGCACGTCGGGCACGTGTTCAGCTACACCCACACGGACGTCATCGCGCGCCACCAGCGGATGCGGGGACGGAACGTCTTCTATCCCATGGGGTGGGACGACAACGGCCTCCCGACCGAGCGGCGCGTCCAGAACCACTTCCACGTGCGGTGCGATCCGCGCGCCGCGCACGTCCCGAACCTGCGTCTCGCGCCGGCGACCGCGGCCGAGCTGAAGCAGCCGCCGCGCCTCGTGTCGCGGCCGAACTTCATCGACCTCTGCCTCGAGCTGACGCGCCAGGACGAGGAGGCCTTCAAGGCGCTCTGGCGGCGGATCGGGCTCTCGGTCGACTGGAGCCTCGAGTACTCGACGATCGACGCCCGGTGTCGCCATCTCGCGCAGCTGAGCTTCCGCGACCTCTTCGAGAAGGGGCACGTCTATAGCGTCGAGGCGCCGACGATGTGGGACGTCGACTTCCAGACCGCGGTCGCGCAGGCCGAGGTCGAGGATCGGCCGACGCGCGGCGCCTTCCACGACGTCGCGTTCGGGGTCGAGGGCGGCGGCGAGTTCACGATCGCGACCACGCGTCCGGAGCTCCTGCCGGCATGCGTCGCGGTGACCGCGCATCCGGGCGACGCGCGCTGGCGCCATCTCTTCGGCAAACGCGCCTTCACCCCGATCTTCCAGGTGCCGGTGCCGATCTTCCCGAGCGAGCTCGTGGATCCCGCAAAGGGCACGGGCATCCTCATGGTCTGCACCTTCGGCGACGCGACCGACGTCGTCTGGTGGCGTGAGCAGAGGCTGCCGCTCCGCCAGATCATCGGCCGCGACGGCCGCCTGGTCCCGGTGACCTTCGGCTCGGACGCCTTCCCGAGCCGTGACCCCGGCGCCGCCAACGCCCGCTACGCCGCGATCGCCCGCAAGGGCACGGGCGGCGCCCGCCAGGCGATCGTCGAGATGCTGCGCGACGCGACCAACGATGCCACGAACACCGGACGCCCCCCGCTGCGCGCCGAGCCGAAGCCGATCGAGCATTCCGTCAAGTTCTTCGAGAAGGGCGACCGGCCGCTCGAGTTCATCTCGACGCGCCAGTGGTTCGTGCGCCTGCTCGACAAGAAGGAGGATCTGCTCGCGATCGGCGACCGCATCCGCTGGCATCCCGACTTCATGCGGCTGCGCTACCGCAACTGGACCGAGAACCTGAACGTCGACTGGTGCGTGAGCCGCCAGCGCTACTTCGGCGTGCCGTTCCCCGTCTGGTACCCGCTCGATGCCGGCGGCCGGCCCGCGTACGACCGCCCGATCGTGGCGCCCGCGGCGAGCCTGCCGGTCGATCCGACCGTCGACGTGGCGCCCGGCTACACGAGCGAGCAGCGCGACCAGCCCGGCGGCTTCACCGCCGAGGCCGACGTCTACGACACCTGGTTCACGAGCTCGCTCACGCCGCAGATCGGCTCCGGCTGGCTCCTCGACCCGGCCCGGCACGCGGCGCGCTTCCCCGCCGACATCCGTCCGCAGAGCCACGAGATCATCCGCACCTGGGCGTTCTACACGATCGCCAAGGCGATGCTGCACGAGGCGAGCGTGCCGTGGCACCACGTCGTGATCTCCGGCTGGATCCTCGACCCCGACCGCAAGAAGATGTCGAAGAGCAAGGGCAACGTCGTGACGCCCATGCACCTGCTCGACCAGTACACCGCCGACGGCGTGCGCTACTGGGCCGCGAGCGCGCGGCTCGGCACCGACACGGCCTTCGACGAAAAGGTCCTGAAGATCGGGAAGCGCCTCGTCACCAAGCTCTACAACGCCGGCAAGTTCGTCCTCGCGCAGTCGGGGCCACGGGCGCCGATCGACGTCGAGCTCGACCGCGCCTTCGTCGCGCGCCTGCGTGATCTCGTCGCGCGCGTCTCGGCCTCCTTCGATGCGTTCGACTACGCGCACGCGCTCCAGGACACCGAGTCGTTCTTCTGGCGCGATTTCACCGATACCTACCTCGAGCTCGTGAAGCACCGCGCCCGCGACGACGCGGGCGGCTCCGCCATCGCGGGGCTCCGCCTCGGGCTTGGCGTGCTCCTGCGGCTCTTCGCACCGGTCCTGCCATACGTCACCGACGAGGTCTGGTCCTGGGTCTTCGCGGACGAGACCGGCCACCCGAGCATCCACCGCGCCCCGTGGCCGACGGTCGCCGAGCTCGACGCGATCGTGCCGCCCCGCGACGCGGGATGCTTCGACGTCGCGGTCGCCTGCCTCGCGGCGATCAACAAGTCGAAATCCGAGGCGGGGGTCTCGCCGGGGCGCGGCGTCGCGCGCGTGGACCTCGCGGCCCACCCCGACACGCTCGCCATGCTCGCGACGGTGCAGGACGACGTGCTGCGCTCGGCGCGGGTGGAGCGTCACGCGCTCGTGCCGAACGACACCCTCCCGACCGCCGCCTTCGAAGTCCGCGATCCCGAGTGGGCCGCCCCGGTGGAGGCGTGACGAGGGACCCCGAGATCGCCGCCCGCGTCGCGGCGCTCGCGCGCCATCCGTCGACGCACCGCCTCGTCGCGGCGGCGCTCGCGGAGGACATCGGCCGCGGCGACGTGACGACCGCGGCCGCGCTGCCGCCCGGGCTCCGCGCGACCGCCACCATCACGACCGAAGAGCCGTGCGTCGTGGCCGGACTCTTCCTGGCGCCGATCGCCTACGCGCGCGTCGATCCGACGTTGCAGGTCGAGGTGCTGGTCGACGACGGCGCCGCCGCCGGCGACGTCGAGACGCCGGTCGTGCGCATCGCGGGCGCCGCGGCCGGCATCCTCGCCGGCGAGCGCGTAGTGCTGAACCTGCTGCAGCACCTCTCGGGCGTCGCATCGCTCACGCGGCGCTTCGTGGACGCGGTCCACGGGACGAACGCGGCGATCGTCGACACGCGCAAGACGCTCCCGGGCCTTCGCCTCCTCGAGAAGCACGCCGTCCACATGGGCGGCGGCGTGAACCATCGCTTCGGCCTCGACGACGGCCTCCTCATCAAGAACACGCACATCGCCCTCGGCGGCGGCACGGGCGCGGTCGTGGCGCGCGTGCGCGGGCGTGCGCCCGCCGCGCTGCGCGTCCAGGTCGAGTGCCGGAGCGCCCCCGAGCTCGACGCGGCCCTCGCTGCCGGCGCCGACTCGGTCCTTCTCGACAACCAGACGCCCGAGCAGGCGGCGCAACTCATCCGGCTCGTGAAGGGGCGCGTGCCCGTCGAGGTCTCGGGCGGCATCACGCTCGCGAACGTCGCCGCGTACGCCGCCGCCGGCGCCGACCGGATCTCGGTCGGCGCGCTCACCCACTCGGCGCCGGCCGTTCCCCTGCACCTGCGGATCACCGCGGCCGCCTGATCCCCGCCATGGACACGGCCGAGCGCATCCTTCACCTGTTGCGGCGCGCGCCGATGGTGTCGGGCGAGGCGCTCTCCGACACCCTCGGCATCTCGCGCGCCGCGGTCTGGAAGCACGTCGAGGCGCTGCGCGCGGCGGGGTACCGCATCGACTCGCGACGGGCGCGCGGCTACACGCTCACGGCCGCGCCGGATCGCCTGCTGCCCGCCGAGATCGAGCGGCACCTCGCCACCGAGCGCTTCGGCAGACGCCTCGAGTGCTTCGAGACCATCGATTCGACGAACCTGCGCGCGGCGGCGCTCGCGCGTGAGGACGCCCCCGAAGGAACGCTGGTGCTCGCCGAACGTCAGACGGCCGGCCGCGGCCGCCTCGGCCGCGGCTGGGTCTCGCCGGCGCACGTGAACCTCTACGCGAGCTTCGTGTTGCGGCCGCGGCTCGCGCCCGCCGACGCCCCGCAACTGGCGCTCGCCGCGGCCGTCGCGGTCACGCGCGCGCTCCGCGCGTTGCCGGGCCTTGCGCCCGAGCGGGTCGCGATCAAGTGGCCGAACGACTGCCTCCTCGACGGCAAGAAGATCGCGGGCATCCTCACCGAGATGGACGCGGAGGTCGATCGCATCCGCAGCGTCGTCCTCGGCATCGGCGTCAACTTGAACGCCTCGGCGCGGGCGTTTCCCCCCGAGCTCCGCGGCACCGCGACGTCGGCGCTGCTCGCGACCGGCGTCCGCGTCGACCGTCCGCGGTTCGCCGCCGACCTGTGCGCGACGCTCGAGGCCGTCTACGATCGCGTCGTTGGCGAGGGCTTCGCCGCGCTCGCGCCGGAGTGGGAGTCGTACTCCTGCCTCACCGGGCGCACGGTGACGGTCGCGTGCGCGGGCCGGCGCAGCACCGGCACGGTCCGCGGCATCGACGCCGGCGGCCGGCTCGTCCTCGACGGAGCCGAGGGGGAAGAGCGGGTCATGGCGGGCGACGTCTCGATCGTGGACGGGTATCGGATGGTCGCCCGAACCGGCAAGGAGGAGGGGAGATGAGCGGCGTGCTGCTCGCGATCGACGTCGGCAACACCCACACCGTCGTCGGCGTCTACGAAGGCGACCGCCTCGTGCGGCATTGGCGGGTGCTGAGCGATCCCGGACGCACGTCCGATGAGTACGGCGTGCTGCTGTGGAACCTCTACCGCGCCTCCGAGCTGCCCATCCCGAAGAAGAGCGCCATCATCGTCTGCTCGGTCGTGCCCCCGATGACCACCGTCGTCGAGGACCTCTGCCGCGACTACTTCCACGCCGAGCCGCTGGTGGTGGGCCCGGGAGTCAAGACCGGCATGCCGATCCTCTACGACAACCCGAAGGAGGTCGGCGCCGACCGCATCGTCAACGCCGTCGCCGCCTTCGAGCGCTTTCGCAAGGGGTGCATCGTGGTCGACTTCGGCACCGCCACCACGTTCGACTGCGTGTCGGCGAAAGGCGAGTACCTGGGCGGCGTCATCACGCCCGGCCTCGGCATCTCGCTCGACGCGCTCGTCACGCGCACGGCCAAGCTGCCGCGCGTCGAGCTGGTGCGGCCGCCGAAGGTCGTCGGCAAGAACACCGTCCACGCCATCCAGGCCGGCATCGTCTACGGCTACGTGTCGCTCGTGGACGGGCTCGTGGCGCGCATCCGCGACGAGATCGGCGCCGAGGCGCGCGTCATCGCCACCGGCGGCTTCGCCGCCATGCTCGCCCCCGAGTCGACGACCATCGAAGCCTTCGACGAGTTCTTGACCCTGGAAGGGCTCCGGCTCATTCATCGTCGTAACCAGTAGCACCGCCAACGCCGCACGGAGGATCGCATGGCCGCCGAAGAGGTCGCACGGATCCGCAACATCGGCATCGTCGGGCAGGGCGGGGTCGGCAAGACCCTGCTCGCGGACGCGATGGTCTTGGCCGCCGGGGGCACGACCCGCCTCGGCCGTACCGACGACGGCACCTCGCTCTTCGACGTGGAGCCCGAGGAGGTCCGCCGCAAGACCTCGATCACGACCGGAATCCACCACGTCCCCTGGCGCAAGCACGAGATCACGATCGTCGACACGCCCGGCTACGCCGCGTTCCTCGCCGAGACGCGGGCGGCGCTCGCGGCGGTGACGGGCGCGGTGTTCGTGCTGTCCCCGCACGGCGAGGTGAAGGTCGAGCTCGAGCGCGTGTGGCGCTGGTGTCGCGAACTCGGCGTGCCCGGCCTCGGCTACATGAGCCGCCTCGACCGCGAGGAGACCGACCTCGCCGAGGCCCTCGCGCCGGTGGCGCGCGTGATCGACGCGAAGGTGGTGCCGATCGCCATCCCGATCGGCGCGACGACGAGCCTCGCGGGCTACGTGGATCTCGTCACCATGAAGGCCATGACGGCGCCGAGCGAGTTCGCCGCGCCGCAGGCCGGCGCCATCCCGGGCGACCTGCAGGCGGCGGCCGCCGAGCACCGCGACCGCCTCCTCGAAGCCGTCGCCGAGACCGACGATGCGCTGCTCGAGCACTATCTCGAGAGCGGCGAGCTCGGCGAAGAGGAGATCCGCCGCGGCCTCCGCCTCGGCGTCCTCGCCGGGACGCTCCTGCCGGTGCTGGTCGGCACGGCCGCCCACGGTATCGGCGTCCACGCCGTGCTCGATGCCGCCGTCGACCTGCTCGGGTCGCCCGCCGACCTGCCGCCGATCGAGACGATCGACGCCAAGACGGGACACCCGGCCGAGCGGGCGCCCGACCCGAGCGCGCCGTTCGCGGCCTTCGTCTTCAAGACCGTGAACGATCCCTTCGCCGGCAAGCTCTCCGTGTTCCGCGTCGTCTCCGGCCGCGCGACGAGCGACTCGACCGTCCTCAACACCAGCCACGGCTCGAAGGAGCGCTTCGGTCAGCTCCTGTGCCTCGAGGGCAAGAAGCAGGCACCGATCCCGAGCGCCGTCGCGGGCGCCATCTGCGCCGTCGCCAAGCTGAAGGACACCGCGACCGGCGACACGCTCGCCGACGAAAAGGCGCCCGTGCTCCTGCCGAAGCTCCCGACCTTCGAGGCCGTCATGTCCTTCGCCGCCCAACCGAAGAGCAAAGCCGACGAGGAGAAGGCGACCCAGTCCCTCCACAAGATGATGGAGGAGGATCTGGCGCTCCACATCGAGCGCGACGCCGAGAGCCGGGAGATCATCGTCTCGGGCTCGGGGCAGCTCCACATCGAGGTCGTCGTCGAGCGCTTGAAGCGCAAGTACGGCGTCGAGGTCGAGCTGAAGGCGCCGAAGGTGCCCTACCGCGAGACCATCAAGGCGCGCGCCGAGGCGCAGGGCAAGCTCAAGAAGCAGTCGGGCGGCCGCGGCCAGTTCGCCGACACCTGGATCAAGATCGAGCCGCTGGCGCGCGGCGGCGGCTTCGAGTTCGTGGACGAGATCGTCGGCGGAGCGATCCCGCGACAGTACATCCCGGCGGTCGAGAAGGGCATCCGCGAAGCCATGCCGCGCGGCATCCTCACCGCCTCGCCGGTGGTCGACTTCCGGGTGACGCTCTTCGACGGCTCGTACCACGACGTCGACTCGTCGGAGATGGCATTCAAGATCGCGGCGTCGCTCGGCTTCAAGGACGCGCTCGCGAAGGCGCGCCCGGTGCTGCTCGAGCCGATCATGCTGCTCGAGGTGACGGTGCCGGACGAATGCATGGGCGACGTCATCGGCGACTTGAACTCGCGGCGCGGGCGGGTCCTCGGGGTCGATCCGAAGCCGCCGCACCAGGTGATCCGGGCCGAGGTGCCCATGGCCGAGGTGCTGAAGTACGCCCCCGACCTGCGCTCGATGACGAGCGGCCGCGGCGACTTCCACATGGGCTTCGCGCACTACGAGGAGGTGCCGCCGCATCTCTCCGAGAAGGTCATCAAAGAGGTGCGCGAGCAGCGCGGCGTGGCGCACGCGAGCGAGTAGGCGACCCGCATGCAGGACGAAGCCGGCATCGCGGCCGCCGTCGCGGCGGGAACCGACGGGATCGTGGTCCCGGAAGCGCTGGTGGAGGACCCGGCGCCCGGGAAGGCGGTCGAGTCGAGCCTCCTCCTGCAGCTCCAGACCATGACGGTCTCCGAGAAGATCAAGCTCGCGCTGCGCGGCAACCGCGACGCGCGCATGCTCCTGATCCGCGACGCCAACAAGATGATCCGCCGCTTCGTGCTGCAGAACCCCCGCATCGGCGACGAGGAGATCATCGCGATCGCCAAGAACCGGAGCGCGGACGACGAGCTCCTGCGCACGATCGGCGAGAGCCGGGAATGGACCAAGAACTACCAGGTCCGGGTCGGCCTCGTGACCAATCCCAAGACGCCCCTCGTCCTGTCCCTGCGGTTCCTGAGCGGATTGAACGAGCGCGACGTGCGCATGCTCGCCAAGAGCAAGAACGTCTCCGCCACGGTCTCGACCGCCGCCAAGCGCATCGTCAACCAGAAGACGGGCGGGCAGGGCTGATCGGCGCCGGAGGGACATCCATGTCCGCGCCGATCGCCCTCTCGCTGGTCGTGCCGGCGTACGAGGAAGCGGAGCGCCTCCCCGCGACGCTGCACCACGCCGCCGCGGCGCTGCCCCGGCTCGCGGCGACCAGCGAGATCATCGTCGTCGACGACGGCTCGCGCGACGCCACCAGCGCGGTCGCCGAGCGCTTCGCGAGCCCGGTGCCGCTCCGGGTGATCCGCTTCTCCGCCAACCGCGGCAAGGGCGCGGCCGTCGCGGCCGGCGTCGCGGCGGCCCGCCACCTCTACGTCGCGTTCACCGACGCCGATTGCCCGTACGACCTCGAGCAGCTGCGCGCCATGCTCGCCGCGCTCGATGCCGGCGAGGCCGACCTCGCCATCGGCGCGCGCGAGCTCGCGGAGTCCGAGATCAACCGCGGCTACGGCGCGCTGCGGCTGCTCTCGGGGCGGACGCTGTCGTGGCTCACCGGCCTGGCCCTCGGGCTCCCGTTCCGCGACTCGCAGTGCGGGCTCAAGCTCTTCCGCACCGAGATCGCGCGCCGGCTCTTCGCGGTCCGCACGATCGACGGCTTCGGCTTCGACTTCGAGATCCTGACGGCCGCCCTGCAGCAGGGCTACACGGTGCGGCGCTTCCCGGTGCGCCTCACCCACAACGACGACTCGCGCATCCGCCTCGTGCGCGACAGCCTGCGCATGGCGCGCGACCTCTGGCGCGTGCGGCGCAAGATGCGCGCCGGGCTCTACGCGGAGGTGGTCGCCGACGGCGCGCCGCACGCCTGCCCGCTCTGCGGCTCGGATGCGTACACTCCCGAAGTCGCCGCGCACGGCTACCGCATGGTGCGCTGTCGCGCCTGCGGGCTCTGGTACTTGAACCCCGCGCCGAGCCCCGCGACGCTCGCGCGCCTCTACGACGCGAGCTACTTCGCGAGCGCGGCAGCGCACGCGACCGGCTACGGCGACTATGCCGGCGCCGCCGACGACGCGCGCGACACGTTCCGCCGCCGGCTCGCGCTCGTCGATCGCCACGTCGGAAGCGGACGCCTGCTCGACGTCGGGGCCGGCTACGGCTACCTCGCCGAGGTCGCCGCCGCGCGCTTCCCCGAGCGGTGGATCGTGGAGCGCTCCGCCGAGGCGGCGGCGCGCGCCCCGCTCGGCGCGCGCGTGGTCGTCGGGACCTGGGAGCAGGCGGAGGTCCCCGAGCGCTACTTCGACGTCGTCAGCATGCAGGACTGCCTCGAGCACTTCCCCGACCCGGTGGCGGCGCTCGCCAAGACGCGCGCGGCGCTCCGGCCGGGCGGGGCGCTGCTCGCCGTGACGCCGAACGCCGGGAGCTGGCTCGCCTGCCTGCAGGGACGGCGGTGGGTCTCGCTCAAGTTCCCCGAGCACGTCGTGCTCTTCTCGGAAACGACGCTGCGGCGCGCGCTCGAAAGCGCGGGGTTTCGTCTCGAGGCCGTCGTGCCGGCCGGACAGTACGCGCGGCTCGACTTCCTCGCCGCCCGCGCGGCCTCGGGCTTTCCCCGGCTCGGCGCGTCGCTCGCGCGCGTCGTGCGCGCGCTCGGCGGCGGCGCGCGCCGCCTCTACGTGCCGTCGGGATCGATCGCGGTCGTCGCCGTGTCTTCGTGAGAGGGGCGACCGTCGCCCGAGTCGATCGCGTCAGGTCCCGAACGGACCGGTCGGCGTGATCGACGGCGCCGGCGTCGTGGGGGTCGCCTCGCTCTCGGTCTGCGTGGGCGTCGCCGTCAGCGTCGGCGTCGGCGTCGGCGTCCCGCAGCCGTCGCAGAACTCCAGGTTGTCGCCGCCGCATCCGACGAGCGTCGCCGTCGCGACGACGAGCACCACCACCCGCACGTGCATCCGCATGGCGGCGGGTTATAGGAACGCCTCCGCGGAGGGTCAAGGCGACCCCGGCAGCGATGGCGCCCGCACCGCGCCGGCGACGCGACCTCGTCCCGTGTCGCGCGACGCCGGCGCGCGCGGCGCCCGTCATGCCGCTGCGCGTTGACACCATGGGGTCGACTCGTTAGTGTCCGCCCCCGTTTCCCCGCGGTCTTTCCGCACTCTACGTCACACTGCGAGGTCTTTGGTGAGCGTCTACCGGCACGTCCGAGTCCCATCCGAAGGCAAGCGTATCGAGGTCGGAGCGGACGGTGCCTGGCGCATTCCGGACCGTCCCATCATCCCCTTCATCGAGGGCGACGGCACCGGATCCGACATCTGGAAGGCCTCGCAGCGGGTCTTCGACGCGGCCGTCTGCAAGGCCTACGGCGGGAAGCGCGCGATCGCCTGGATGGAGATCTACGCCGGCGAGAAGTCGTGCGCGCTCTACGGCAAGGACGAGTGGCTCCCCACGGAGACCAACGACGTCATCCGCGACTACAAGATCGCCATCAAGGGCCCGCTCACCACACCCGTCGGCGGCGGCATCCGCTCCATCAACGTCACGCTCCGCCAGGTACACGACCTCTACGCCTGCGTGCGTCCGGTGCGCTGGTTCACCGGTGTGCCGAGCCCGGTGAAGGAACCGCAGAAGCTCGACGTCGTGATCTTCCGCGAGAACACCGAGGACGTGTACGCGGGGATCGAGTTCAAGGCGGGCAGCAAGGAAGCCGACGCGCTCATCGAGTTCGTGCGCACGCGGCTCGACAAGGACATCCGTCCCGAATCGGGCGTCGGCATCAAGCCGATCTCGGCCTTCGGCTCGAAGCGGCTCGTGCGCCGCGCCATCGCCTACGCTATCGCGCACGGGAAGCCGAGCGTCACCCTCGTCCACAAAGGCAACATCATGAAGTTCACCGAGGGCGCGTTCCGCGACTGGGGCTACGAGCTCGCCAAGGCCGAGTTCGCGGACACGATCGTGCTCGAGGACGACGCGGGCGGCAAGTCGGCGATCCCCGGCAAGGTGATCGTGAAGGACCGCATCGCCGACTCGATGTTCCAGCAAGTGCTGCTCCGTCCCGACGAGTACAGCGTACTCGCGACGCCGAACCTGAACGGTGACTACATCTCCGACGCCTGCGCGGCGCAGGTCGGTGGCCTCGGGCTCGCGCCCGGCGCCAACATCGGCGACCGCGCCGCGGTCTTCGAGGCGACGCACGGCACCGCGCCGAAGTACGCCAACCAGGACAAGATCAATCCGGGCTCGGTGATCCTCTCCGGCGTCATGATGTTCGAGCACCTCGGCTGGAACGAGGTCGCCACACTGATCGTGAAGGGCCTCGAGCGCACGATCGCCGCCAAGACCGTCACCTACGATCTCGAACGCCAGATGCCGGGAGCGACGCTGCTCAAGTGCTCCGAGTTCGGCACGGCGATCATCACCAACATGGAAGGATAGCGATGGCACGGAAGAAGATCGCCCTCATCGGGGCCGGGAACATCGGCGGCACGCTCGCGCACCTCTGCGTGCTCAAGCACCTCGGCGACGTCGTTCTCTTCGACGTGGTCGAAGGCATGCCGCAGGGGAAGGCGCTCGATCTCCTCGAGTCGGGTCCGATCGAGGGCTTCGACGCCAGCATCACCGGCACCAACAGCTACGCCGACATCGCCGGCGCCGACGTCTGCATCGTGACGGCCGGTCTCGCGCGCAAGCCCGGCATGAGCCGCGACGATCTCCTCGCGACCAACGCCAAGATCATCACGAGCGTCGCCGAGGGCATCAAGCAGCACGCCCCGAACGCCTTCGTGATCGTCGTCTCGAACCCGCTCGACGCGATGGTCACGCAGATGAAGCGGGTGACCGGCTTTCCCAAGAACAAGGTCGTCGGCATGGCCGGCGTCCTCGACTCCTCGCGCTACCGGACGTTCGTCGCCGAGGAGCTCCGGGTCTCGGTCGAAAGCGTCGCGGCGATCGTGCTCGGCGGCCACGGCGACGACATGGTGCCCGTCCGGAGCGCCTGCACCGTCGGCGGCATCCCGGTCGCGAAGCTCATCAAGGAAGACCGCCTGAAGGCGATCGAGGAGCGCACCCGCAAGGCGGGCGGCGAGATCGTCGCGCTCCTGAAGACGGGGTCCGCGTTCTACTCGCCGGCCTCGGCCGCCGTGCAGATGGCGGAGGCCTACCTGAAGGACCGCAAGCGCATCCTGCCGTGCGCGGCGCTCCTCGAGGGCGAGTACGGCGTGAAGGGCTTCTACGTCGGCGTGCCGGTGCTGATCGGCGGCGGCGGCGTCGAGCGCGTCATCGAGCTCGAGCTCACCGACGGCGAGAAGAAGGAGTTCGCGGTCTCCGTGAGCCACGTCGAGGAGCTCGTCTCCGCGATGGACAAGATTCTGAAGGCCTGAACCCCCGTGAACATCCACGAGTTCCAGGCGAAGGAGATCCTCGAGCGCTACGGCGTGCCCGTGCTGAAGCGCGGCGTCGCCCGCACGCCCGAGGAGGCGGCCGAGGTCGCGAAGAAGCTCGGCGGTACGGTCGTCGTGAAGGCGCAGATCCACGCCGGCGGCCGCGGCAAGGCGGGCGGGGTGAAGGTCGTGCCGAACCCGGAGAAAGCGGCCGAGTTCGCGAAGGGCCTCCTCGGGAAGCCGCTGGTCACGCACCAGACCGGGCCCGACGGCCGGATCGTCCGCCAGGTCCTCCTCGAGAGCGGCTGTGAGATCGCGCGCGAGCTCTACCTCGGCGTCGTGGTCGATCGGGCGACCGGCAAGGTCGGAATCATCGCGTCGCCCGAGGGCGGCGTCGAGATCGAGGAAGTCGCGGCACGGACGCCCGAAAAAATCTTCCACGAGACGATCGACCCGACCGTCGGCTTCGCACCGTACCAGGGCCGCCGCCTGGCGTTCCGCCTCGGGCTGCCGAAGGAGCTCGTGAACAAGGCGGTCGCCTTCTTCACGGCCGTGACGCGCGCCTTCCACGAGTGCGACGCCTCGATGGTCGAGATCAACCCGCTCGTCGTCACCAAGGGCGGAGAGCTCGTCGCGCTCGACGCCAAGGTGAGCCTCGACGACAACGCGCTCTTCCGCCACGCCGACCTCCGCGAGTACCGGGACGTCCACGAGGAGGACCCGCGCGAGACCGAGGCCGCGAAGTACGACCTCAGCTACATCGCGCTCTCCGGCAACATCGGCTGCATGGTGAACGGCGCCGGGCTCGCGATGGCCACCATGGACATCGTGAAGCACGCGGGCGGCGAGCCGGCGAACTTCCTCGACGTCGGCGGCGGCGCCGACCAGAAGAAGGTTGCGGAGGCCTTCCGCATCCTGCTCTCCGACGCCAGCGTGAAGGCCATCTTCATCAACGTCTTCGGCGGCATCCTGCGCTGCGACGTGTTCGCCGAGGGCGTCGTCGCCGCGGCGAAGGAGGTCGGCCTCTCGGTGCCGCTCGTCGTCCGGATGGAGGGCACCAACGTCGACCGCGGCAAGGAAATCCTCCAATCGTCGGGCCTCGCGATCGAAGCGGCGGCCGACATGGCCGAGGGCGCCAAGCTCGCCGTCGCCGCCGCCAAGCGAGGCGCTCAATGAGCATTCTCGTCGATCGCAACACGCGCGTCGTCGTCCAGGGACTCACCGGCGCGACGGGACAGTTCCACGCCAAGGCGTGCCGCGAGTACGGCACCCAGGTCGTCGGCGGCGTCACGCCGGGGAAGGGCGGCACCAACTTCGAAGGCTTCCCCATCTTCGACACCGTCGAGCAGGCCGTGAAGGAGACCGGGGCGGATTGCTCGCTGATCTTCGTACCGCCGCCGTTCGCCGCCGACGCCATCATGGAGGCCGCCGACGCCGGCATGCCGCTCGCGATCTGCATCACCGAGGGCGTCCCGACGCTCGACATGGTGCGCTGCATGCAGTTCCTGCGGGACCGGAAGACCCGCCTCGTCGGCCCCAACTGCCCCGGCCTCATCACGCCCGGTCAGGCGAAGATCGGCATCATGCCGGGGTACATCCACAAGCCCGGCACCGTCGGCGTCGTGTCGCGCAGCGGCACGCTCACCTACGAGGCCGTCCACCAGCTCACCCAGCTCGGCATCGGCCAGTCCACGTGCGTCGGCATCGGCGGCGACCCGATCATCGGCACCGGCTTCATCGACGTGCTCCGGCTCTACCAGGACGATCCCGGCACCGAGGGCATCATCCTGATCGGCGAGATCGGCGGCAGCGCCGAGGAGGAGGCCGCGGCCTTCATCGAGCGGCACGTGACCAAGCCCGTCACCGTCTTCATCGCCGGCCAGACCGCGCCCAAGGGCAAGCGCATGGGCCACGCCGGCGCCATCATCGCCGGCGGTGCCGGCACGGCCGCCGACAAGATGAAGGCGTTCGAGGCCGCGGGCGCACGCGTCGTGAAGAGCGCCGCCGAGCTCGGCAAGACCATGGCGGCGGCGCTCGGCCGCTGACCCGGCATCCATTTCGTTTCGAGGAGACGTCGCAATGGCGAGACAGAGAACGTTGGCGATCGTGAAGCCCGATGCCGTCGAGCGGAACCTGATCGGTGAGGTGATCCGCCGCATCGAGCAGAGCGGTCTGCAGGTGGCGGCGGCGCGCTTCCTCCAGCTCAGCAAGGCGGACGCCGAGGGCTTCTACGCCGTCCACAAGGAGCGGCCGTTCTTCGGCAGCCTCGTCGCATACATGTGCTCGGGCCCCGTCATGGTGATGGCGCTCGAGGGCGACGAGGCGATCAAGCGCTGGCGCGACCTCATGGGCGCCACCGATCCCGCCAAGGCGGCGCCGGGCACCATCCGCAAGGACCTCGGGCAGAGCGTCGAGGCGAACGCCACGCACGGCTCGGACGCCCCGGAGACGGCCGCGGTCGAGATCGCGTACTTCTTCCGCACGCTCGAGGTCGTCGCGCGCGGGTGACCTTCCCGGCGCCGACGCCCGCGGCGCCGGCCGCGGCGTTTCCGATGACGGCGTTCGGCGGCGTCGCGCGCCCGACGACGCCTGAAGCCCACGGAGCGCGCGACGCGCTCTGGCTCTTCCTCGCGGTGGTCCTCGTCTACTGGCTCACCTGTCCGGGCCCGACCGCCTACGACCAGTACAGCCGCTTCGCCGATGCGCTGCTGCACGGGAGCCTATCGCTCCCGGAACGGCCGCCGCACCTCGAGATGGCCGAGTACAACGGCCGCGCCTACTTCACGAACCCGCCGACGCCGGCGATCCTGATCGCGCCCTTTCTCTGGATCGCCGAGCGCGAGCCCCTGCGAAGTTGGCTCGTCGCCCGCAACGGCGGCTGGGAGCTGCCGTTCGGCTGGTTCCAGACCGGCCTCTCGATCGCCTGCGGCGCGCTCGCGACGGTCTTCGCGCGCCTCGCGCTCGGGCGCGTCCCGGTCTCGCGCGCGGCCGCCAATCTCGGCGCGATCCTCTTCGCCTTCGGCAGCATCCACTGGTACCACGCGACGATCGGCTCGGTCTGGTACCTCGCCCAGATCGTGCACGGGATGTTCCTGTGGATCATCGTCTGGGAGTGGTTCGGCAAGGCCCGCCCGCTGCTGATCGGCACCTGCCTCGCGTTCGCCTTCTGGTGCCGCATGGAGACGCTGGTCGCCATGCCGTTCGCGCTCGTGCCGCTCGCGAGCCGCTGGCTCCACCCGCGCGCCGACGAAATCGTGCCGCGGCCGCGTCTCGGCTGGCTCGTGGCGTTCGCCCTGCCGATCGTCGCGGTACTGGCGCTCAACTCCGCGTACAACTACGCGCGCTTCGGCGTCTTCGGGAACGCCGCCTACGAGGTCCTGATCCACAAGGGCAAGGGCGATCCGCTGTTCCCGAAGGGGCTCATGCACTGGTCGTACTGGCCGGGCCACATCTACGTGCTGTTCAACGCCAAGCCGCTCTTCTACGACGAATATCCGTGGATCCTCTCGGGCGTCGGCGGCCTCTCGTGGTGGTACACGACCCCGGCCTTCCTCTACGCGCTCAAGGCGCCCTGGGATCGCTGGACCCTCGGATGCTGGGTCGGCATCCTGCTCTTCCTCGGCATCCTCTTCCAGTTCGGCGGCACCGGCATGACCCAGCTCGGCTACCGCTTCGCGCTCGATTTCTACGCGCCGCTCACCGTCCTCACGATCCGCGGCATGGATCAGCGCTTGCGCGACGCGGCGCACCCGATCCGCGGCCGGCTCGCGTGGATCCTGTCGTCGCTGGTCGCGGGCGTCGCCGTGTGGTTCGCGCCCTGGGCGCAGGCGCGCCCGTGGTCGTGGCTGGCGCTGCTTCTCGTCGTCGCGTTCGTTTTCGACACCGCACGGCCGATCCGCCCCTGGCACGTCGCCCTCATCCTGGCCTGTGTCGTCATCAACGCGTGGTGGACGGTCTCGCTGAACCTCCTGAACCTCGGACGTCTCTTCTGAGGCGGGCGGGCACGTCGTGAGCGCACCGGCCGAGCTCGAGCGCGTCGCCTGTCCGCTCTGCGGCAGCCGCGACGACGCGCCGTTCGTCAGCAAGGACGGCTTCGCGATCGTCCGGTGCGGCGGCTGCGGTCTCGTCTACGTGAACCCGCGCCTGCCGGTCGGTGACCTCGAACGGCTCTACGGCGATCAGGTCATCTCGCCGGCCGCGTACTACGTGCGCACCGAGGCGCAGGACGAGCGCTCCTTCGGCGCGCGGATCGCTCTGATCGAGCGCTGGCGGAAGCCGGGCAGGCTGCTCGATCTCGGCTGCGGTCCGGGGACCTTCTCGGTGGCCGCTCGGGCGCGCGGGTGGATGACGGTCGGCCTCGAGATCAACGCGACATCGGTCGCCCATTGCCGCGCCCGCGGCCTCGAAGTCATCGACGGCGCGTTCCCACACCCGGCGCTACGGGGCCAGACCTTCGACGTCGTCGCCATGAACGACTTCCTCGAGCACCTCATCGATCCGGTCGGCGCCCTGCGCATCGTGCGCTCGCTACTCGCCCCCGGCGGCGTCCTCTTCATCTCGACGCCGGACATCGGCTCCGCCATGGCGCGGCTCACGCGGGCGTCGTGGCTGCACCTCAAGCCGAACGAGCACGTCGTCTACTTCGATCGCCGGACGATGCGCCGCGCCCTCGAGGCCGCGGGGCTCCGCGTCGAGCACGTCCAGTCGATCGGTCGCTTCCGCAATCTGGGAGTGGCGATCGAGAAGGCCGCCGCCTACGGCGAGCTTCCGAGCCGCATCGCTCGCATGCTCGTGCCGCGCGCGCTCGCCGACCGCGTGAACTTTCCCCTCAATCCCGGCGACGAGATGGCGGTGATCGCGGTCGCGGCCGGTGAGCGCGGGAACGACCGTCGGTGATTCTCGTCGACATCGCGAGCGAAATGTGTGACGCCACGGGGCCGTGAGGATCCCTGGCGGCATGCGATCCCTCCCGGACGCGTTCGTTGTCCTCCTCCTGATCGGCACCGGGCTGGCGCTGCTCGACGGCGGGCCGGCCGAGCACATCTTCCGGCAGCACTTCTGGCCCGAGTTCTGGGAGGTCCTGCCGCGCACCCTCCTCGCCACCCTCAAGGTGTGGTCCTTCTGGCTCCTCGCCGGCGGGCTCCTCGCGGCGTTGCTCCTGCGGCTCGAGCCTCGCCTCGGACGCCTCGATGCGGCCGTGGGGGGCGCCTTCGGGATCTGGATGCTCGCGTACTTCGTCGCGAACCTCCTCGGACCGGTCGGCCTCTTCCGCGGCTGGACCGTCTGGCTCGGCCTCGCCGCCGTCGCCGCCGCGCTCTGGCGCCTCGGCCCGCCCGCGGTAGCGCGGCGCGCACCGGCGCCCGGTACGCGGCTCGCACTGCTCGCCTTCCTCTTGATCCTCCCGACGATGCTGCTCCTCCAGCTCGGCGCGCCCGTGCCGCCGTTCATGGACGTGCTCGCGACGCCGTCGTCGGCGCAGCGCATCGTCACCTTCGGACGCTACCTCCCGTTCGACAACGATCCCTACGGATACTGGGACGCGGCCTCGCAGTGCCCGGGAACCGAGCTCCTCTACGCCCTCGTCGCGCTCGCCACCTTCACCGATCCGGCCGTGCTCGCACAGTCGGCGTCGATGGTGCCGATGGTCGGGCTGCTCGTGCTCGGAACCTACCGCCTCGGGAAGTCGATCGGCGGCGACGTCGCCGGCGGTATGGCGGCGCTCTTCCTCTTCGCGACCGTGCTCCCGCGCGTGGTCGCGTACATGCACGGACGTTCGGTCACGTTCGCGCTCGTCGGCGCCGGCCTCGGCCTGCTGCTCGATCGGCGCCGCGTCCCGGCGCGTCAGGCGCTCGCCGCGCTGCTCCTCGGGACCGCGGTCGCGTCGCACGCGATCATCGGCTTCTTCGGGATGTTCGTCGCCGCCGGCTCGGTCGTGTTCTGGCTGCTCGCGGGCCAGGCGGGAGCGTTCGCGGCGGGCGTCGGGCTGCTCGCCGCCGCCTCCCTGTTCGCGCTGCCCGAGATCGCGATCGGGCTCCGCGCCGCGTTGCCCTATCCCGCGCTGCCCCTGGCGCAGATCGCCGCGATCGGACTGGCCGTGGCCTCGGCGCGCGCGCTCGCGCAGCGGCCCGACCGCGACTTCTGGCTCGGGCGCTGGCTGCGCTGGGGTCTCGCGCTCGCCGGCGTCGCGCTCCTCGTGCGGCACGCGCCGCCGTTCGAGGTGCTCGTCGTCCAGTGGGAGCGTCTGCCGACCCTCTACTTCGGCGCCTGCGCCGGCCTGCTCGCGATGCTCTGGCTCGACCGGACCCGGGGCCGCGTGCAGCTCGCGCCGGTCGTCGTCGCCCTCCTGTTCGGCATCGGCCTCGACTACGTCTCGCGCCAGTGGTGGACGTATTTCAGCGACGGCAAGGTGCAAACGGCGGTCGAGGACTTCTACCACAAGATCGACTACTGGCTGCCGTACGTCCTGATCTTCCCGACCGCCTGCCTCGCGGCGTGGAGCGCCGAGCGCGTCTCACTGCGCCTCGCGACCTACGCGGTGCTCGCCATCCTCCTGATCCCCTGGAAGGACAGCCACGAGCACCCCGACCCGAACTATCACCAGCACGCGATCGTGGAGGCGTGGGGATATCAGCTCGAGCTGGCGAAGTGCGGCTACTGGGGCGCGACCGGGCATCGCCGCTGGGCGCAGAGTCCGGCCGAGCTCGCCCTCGCCGACGTGCTGCGCGCCGAGGTCGCGGCGGGCCGCATCACGCTCGACACGCACGTCGTGCAGCTCGGCCCGTACATCCTCCTCTATCAGGACAACGTCGTCTTCGCGCTCTACACCGGCATCAACTCCGACGGCTACGTCGCCGGATACCTCTTCGACCGCAGCATCGCGGGCGGCCGCCTGCGCCCGGCCGAGCAGTTCCTCGCGCGCCTCGCCGAGCGTCCTCCGTACGTGGTCGTGCACGAGCACACCAAGAACGCGACACGGCTCTTCGACCGCATGGCGCCCCTCCCGAGCGACGCCTTCCGTGAGTACGACGAGATCTACGCCGCCGACGGCGTCCGGCTCTACCGCTCGAAGAGCCTCGCGCCCGCGCCGGCGGCGGCCTCCTGACAGCGGTGCTCAGTCGCCGCGGAGGCGCAGCAGCGTGAGGCGCGGCGCGCTCGCGAGCACGTCGTAGGCGAGCAATCCGCCGAAGCGTTCGCGCGGATAGTCTTCGAGCAGCACGTACTTCGGGCGCGCGGCGAGAAGCCCGGCGACCGCATCGAGCCCGCGGCTGCGGCCGCCGACGGTCCAGATGCTGTTCGGATCCCAGCGCGGCGTCACCAGGTCGACGGACACGCCGGTCGCGAGTGCGGCCTCGATGCCCGTCGACTGCGTCACGTGCAGTACATGGCCGTAGTAATCGAGGCGTCCCGCCGCGATCTCCCCGAAGAGCGCCCCGTTCACCACGTCCCAGTGCCGGTCGGCGACCCAGCGCCGATCCGGGTAGCCCGAGAAGTAGCCGCGGGCCGCGTTCCCCAGGTTGAACCCGATGCTCTCGGCGATCGAGAGGCCGGACGCGTCGTAGTCGAGGTGCTCCTTCACCTGGCGCAGCGGGTACACCGTGAGCACGAGCACCATCGCGAGCGCCGCCGTCCGGCCGAGGCGACGCGCCAGGACCGCGAAGAGAATGCCGGCCGCGAGCGCCAGCCAGTACGGCGCCCAGTAATAGACCATCTTGGTCGTCACCTCGGAGGCGATCGATCGCATCTCGAGCGTACCCTGGAAGCGCGCCGGATCGGCGAGCGCGTGCGCCGCGACGCCGACCCAG
Organism: Deltaproteobacteria bacterium; assembly: GCA_020848745.1. Taxonomy (NCBI): domain Bacteria; kingdom Pseudomonadati; phylum Myxococcota; class Myxococcia; species Deltaproteobacteria bacterium. Next base: position 20,992 of record JADLHM010000102.1, read on the forward strand.
AGCGCGAGCGCCGGGACCGTCGCCGGCGCGCGGCGACGGTCGCGCCAGGCGAGCGCGGCCCCCGCCAGGAGCCCGAGGCCGCCGAGCATCGTGAGGAGCGCGTACTCGTGCCAGTCGTCGGTGAAGAAGTCCGATTGCCGCCGGGCGTGCAGCCAGAGCGCGACCGCCGGCAGCGGTACCACCGCGAGGAGGCTCGCCCAAGCGCTCGCGCGCGGCCACGGCCGGTCGCCGATCGGGCGCCGCGCCACCGCCGCGAGCACGGCGGCGCCGACCGTCGCGATCACCGCACGGGCCCAGAGCGGCGTCGCGTACGCGAGCCCGATCGCCACCTGCGGGAGCGCGAGCGCGACCGCACCCGCGAACACCGCCGTAAAGAGCACGAAGCCGTGGCGGCGATCGATCATCTCGACCACCGCCGCGCAGCCGGCAACGAGAAGCCCGAGCGCGCCGATCAGCGGATTCACCGTCACGGCGATCCCGAGGCCCGCCCCGCCGACGGCGGCCTTGCCGGGTCGCCGCTCGCGGTGTCCTTGCAGCAAGAGCGCCAAGCCGGCGGCGACGAGCGGAAAGGCAAGGGCGGTGCCGCGCGCGTCCGCCGTCCGACGCCAGACGAACGTCTGCAGGAGGAAGAGGGCCGCGAAGCCCCCCGTCAGGCTGCCGCCGACCGTGCGGCCGAGGAGGTAGATCGCGAGGATCTGGAAGCCTCCGAGCGCGACCATCGTCGACGTGATGCCGAGCGAGGCGGGAACGCCGCCGACCAGGCTCACCCAGGAGAAAAACGCGTCGCTGCCACCCACCTGACGCGTCGGCGCCCACAGCCCGGCGGCGTCGTTCGCGAAGGCGTCGTAGAAACGAAAGGTCACGACCTTTTGGACCGACGCCACGTAGGGGAGCACGTCCATGAAGGGCGAGACCGGGGAGGCGAGTTGCAGGAGGAGGAGGCTCGGGGCCACGAGCGCGAAGGCGAGGAGCGCGACCGGCCGTCCCGGCCGCGCGCCCCACGGCGGCGCCGTGCCTGAGCCCGTCGCGACCGCCGCGACGACGATCGCGGCGAGCCCGAGGCGTGCGACGAGAGGACGGTACAGCCCGAGCGGTCCGAGGCTCAGCATGGCCAGGTAGCTGCCGGTCCAGAGCAGGATCAGCGCGCCCGCAAGCGACTCCGACGGCCCCCAGCCGCCGCCGCGACGGCGAAGCCGGCGCGCGAGCGCGAGCACCGCCGCGCCGAGCGCGAGCCACGTGACGAGCGCGGCGGGGCCGGTACGGGCAAAGACCGTTGTGACGCCGGCGCGCGCGGCCGCCCAATCCAAAGCGAACGGCGACGTCCGCAGCCGCTGACCGGCGGCGACCACCAGGCCGACCGCCATCAGAATCGCCGTCAGCGCTCCGGCCACCGACGTGTTCCTGGATCCCGTGCGCACCATCGCCGTCGCAATCGGGCGGCAGCGATATCCAATAAATGCCGCCGCTTCCACCACCGGCGGACTGTCCGGCCCCGGACCGTTTCGCTATGCTGCCCCGGCCATGAAACTCGCGACCATGCGGCGGGTCGACTACTGGGTCGGCGTTCCGCTCTGTTTCCTCCTGACGGTCGCCGTGCGTCTCCTCGAGCGCCTGCGTGGGGAGCGCGCCGCGGGCGCGCCGAAGAAGATCCTCTTCATCGAGCTCTCCGAGATGGGCAGCACCATCATCGCCTCGGCGATGATCCGCCGGGTCCAGGACCGCTACCGGGACGCCGAGCACTGCTTCTGCATCTTCAAGAAGAACGCCGCCAGCCTGCGCCTGCTCGGCCTCTTCCGCGAGGAGAACATCTTCACGATCCGCGACGACTCGCTGGCCCACATGGCGACCGACGTCTGGCGCTTCATGAGGTTCTGCGGCCGCGAGCGCATCGACACGGTGATCGACCTCGAGCTGTTCTCGCGAATCTCCTCGCTGCTGAGCCTGCTCTCCGGGGCCACCACCAGGGTCGGCTTCCACAACTATCGGGGTGAGGGGCTCTACCGGGGCGAGCACCTGACCTACCGCGTGAACTACAACTCGTACCACCACATGTCGCAGAACTTCCTGGCGCTCGTGGAGGCGCTCGACGCCCCCGACGAGATTCCGGCGCCGAAGCGGGTGATCCCGCCGCAACCGCCGCCGGTCCGCGTGCCGCTGGATCCGGAAGCGTTCGCCTACGTGCAGGCGGAGCTGCAACGTTGCTACCCGCTCACGGCGCAGCACAGCGTCATCGTCGTGAACCACGACGCCGGGAGCCTGCTCGCGATCCGGTCGTGGCCGGTCGAGCGCTACATCGCCTTGATCCAGCGCCTGCTCGCGAACGACCCGCGGCGGGTCGTGGTGCTCATGGGCATCGCGGAGGCCGCCGAGTCGGCACGCGCGATCACCCGCCGGGTCGCCGACCCGCGCTGCGTCGACTTCGTCGGCCGGACCCGCACGCTCACCGACGTGCTCCAGCTCTTCCACCAGAGCGATCTCCTGATCACGAACGACAGCGGCCCGGCGCACTTCGCGACGCTCACTCCCATCAAGAGCATCACGCTCTACGGCCCCGAAACGCCCGTGCTGTACGGCACGCTCGGCGAGCACAACGTCGATCTCTTCGCGAAACTCGCATGCAGCCCGTGCTTGAGCGCGCTCAATCACCGGCACAGCCCGTGCACCGACAACAAATGCCTGCAAGCGATCGGCGTGGAGCACGTGCTGCAGGAGGCGGAGCGCCTGCTCGCGATCCCGTCGACGCGGGTGACCTTGCCGGCGGCGGTCGAGGCGTGACCCGCTCCCCCGGGCCACCGAGCATTCTCGACTGCTCGCGCGCCGAGCTCGAGGCATGGTGCGACGCCGCCGGCGTCCCGCGCTATCGCGCCGCCCAGATCGCGACCTGGCTCTATCGCCACGGGGCGCGCGACTTCGCGGCGATGACGAACCTCCCGGCCACCCTCCGCGACGCCCTCGCCGCCGCGTTCCGCGTCGGCCTTCCCGAGCTGCTCCACGTCTCGCGCTCATTCGACGGCACCCGGAAGCTGCTGCTCCGTCTCGCCGACGGCGCGACCGTCGAGAGCGTGCTCATTCCCGACCAGGAGCGGCTCACCCTGTGCGTCTCGACCCAGGTGGGCTGCGCCATGGGCTGCGGCTTCTGCGCCACCGCGACCCTCGGGCTCGGCCGCCATCTCGGCCGCGGCGAGATCGCCGGGCAGTTTCTCGTCGCGCGCGCCCTCGTCGTCGCCGACCTCGCCGCGTCCTCGGAGAGGGCCGCGTCGGCGGAGGGCGCACCCATCGGCCCCGAGCGCATCACCAACATGGTCTTCATGGGCATGGGCGAGCCGCTCCACAACTACGCCGGCACCGTCGGCGCGATCGACACGCTCACGTCGGACTGGGGCGTCGACTTCTCGCACCGCCGCATCACCGTCTCCACGGTCGGCTTGCTGCCGGAGATGCAGCGCCTCCTCGCCGACACGCAGGTGAACCTCGCGGTCTCGCTCACCGCGATCGATCAAGAGGTGCGGCGGAAGATCATGCCGGTCTCCAAGAAGTACCCGGTGGAGAACCTGCTGGCGACGTGCCGCACGCTGCCGTTGCCGCGGCGCAAGCGCATCACGTTCGAGTACGTGATGCTGGCGGGCGTGAACGACGCGCCGACGCAGGCGAAGGCGCTCGCCCGCGCGCTCGCCGGCATCCGCTGCAAGGTGAACCTGATCCCGTTCAATCCGTTCCCGGGGGCCGCCTTCGGCCGCAGTGACGACGTGGCCGTCGCACGCTTCCAGGACGCGCTCCGCAACGCCGGCGTGCACGCGACGATCCGCGAAAGCCGGGGTCCCGACATCGCAGCGGCCTGCGGACAGCTGGTGGCCGAAGGCACGGCGCGGCGGCCGACGGCCGCGACGGCCGCCGCCGCGGACGGCACGGGCCTCCACGAGGGAGACGCACGCTGAGCGGGATCGGCGTCGTCATCAATCCGAACGCGGGAAGCAACCGGCGGAAGTCCGACCGCGCGCGCCGCTTCGAGGACATCGTCGGCGACACGGGCGTGGTGCGCGTCACGCCGGACCTCGCGGCGATGGACGAGGTGGCCGCCGAGCTCACGGCACGCCGCGTCGACATCGTCGCTTGCTGCGGCGGCGACGGAAGCCAGTTCCGGACCCTGTCGGCGCTCCGCAAGGCGTGGCCGGACGACGCCTTGCCGCTCTTCCTCCCGCTGCGCGCCGGCACCATGAACTACATCGCGCGCTCGATCGGCTGCATGCGCGGCGGACCGGAGCACGTGCTCGCGCACGTCGTCCGTGACTACCGCCACGGCCGGACGCACGACATCGTCCATCGCCACCTGCTGCTCGTGAACGACGCGCACGCGGGCTTCGTGGTCGGCTGCGGCGTCGTGGTGAACTACCTCCGCCTCTACTACAGCGAGCCGCGCCCGGGCCCGGTGACGGCGACGCGCTTGCTCGCGCGCCTCGTCGCCTCGGCGATCGCGGGCACGTCGCTCGTGCGCGGCGTCTTCCGTCGCGTCGAGGCCGACGTCGACTGCGACGACGAGCGCGTCCCGTTCCGCACCTTCACCGTCGTGCTCGCGGGAACCATCACCCACGTTGCGCTGGGGTTCAAACCGATGTATCTGGCGGCCCGCAAACGCCGCCATTTCCACCTGTTGGCGGGCCCGATCGGACCGCTCCGCCTGGCGCGCAAGATCGTGCGCTTCCACCGCGGCTTTCCGCTCGAGGAGCCGGACTTCTACGACAACCTGGCACGCACGGTGACGATACGCTTCGCGACCCCGACGGGCTTCATGATGGACGGCGACGTCCTCGATCCCGTCGACACCCTGACCATCACGACCGGACCCCTGCTCGCGATGATCCGCGGGTGAGGGGCGGGAGGACCGCGTGGGACTGAAGATCGGCATCATCGGGGGCAGCGGGCTCTACGAGATGGACGGGTTGACCGACGTTCGCGAGGCGGTCGTCGCGACGCCCTTCGGACCGCCCTCCGACGCGATCGTCCACGGCCGGCTCGGCGCGACCGAGCTCTTCTTCCTCCCGCGCCACGGACGCGGCCACCGCCTGCTGCCGTCGGAGCTGCCGTTCCGCGCCAACCTCTGGGCGCTCAAGCACCTCGGCGTCGAGCGCGTGATCGCGGTCGGCGCGGTGGGAAGCCTGCGCGAGGAGATCGCGCCCGGGCACCTGGTGATCCCCGACCAGTTCATCGACCGCACCTTCGGCCGCGCCGGCACGTTCTTCGGGAACGGCATCGTGGCGCACGTCGGCTTCGGCGACCCGGTGTGTCCGCTGCTGTCGCAGAGCCTCGTCGAAAGCGCGCGCCGCCTCGGCGCGACCGTGCACGCGGGCGGCACCTACGTCTGTATGGAGGGTCCGCAGTTCTCGACCCGCGCGGAGTCCGAACTGTACCGCAGCTGGGGCGCCGCGGTCATCGGGATGACGAACCTGCAGGAGGCGAAGCTCGCGCGCGAGGCGGAGCTTTGCTTCGCGACGCTGGCGCTCGCGACCGACTACGACTGCTGGCGGCAGGGCCACGACGAGGTCCGGATCGAGGACGTGCTCGCCGTCATCCACGCGAACGTCGCCATGGCGAAGCAGGTGGTGCACGACGTCGTGCCGACGCTGCCGGCGTCGCCGGAGTGCGCCTGCGGCCGCGCCCTCGCGCACGCGATCATCACCGACCGCACCAGGATCCCGGCGCGGGTGAAGCGCGACCTGGCGCCGATCATCGGTCGCTACGTCCCGGAGGAGGGAGAAGCGTGACCGAGACCGTCCACGAGCACGGGGCAGGGGCGGGGCCGCTGGTCGTCGTCGGCTCGATCGCCATCGACACCATCGAGACGCGAGCCGACCGCGCCCCCGAGGTGCTCGGCGGCGCCGCCACGTACTTCGCGGTCGCGGCGAGCTTCTTCACGCCGGTGCGGATGGTGGGGGTCGTCGGCGACGACTTCCCGCGAGCCGATCTCGACTGGTTCCGGCGCCGCGGCATCGACCTCGCGGGCGTCGAGGTTCGTCCGGGACGGACGATGCGCTGGACCGGGCGCTACCACGAGGACATGAACGTCCGCGACACGCTGCGCTTCGAGGCGAACGTCTTCGACGGCTACCTGCCGACGCTGCCGCCCGCGTACTGCGACGCGCCGTTCGTCTTCCTCGCGAACATCGCGCCGTCACTGCAGACGCGCGTGCTCGACCAGATGCGGGCGCCGCGCCTCGTCGGCGCGGACACGATGAACCTCTGGATCGAGACCACCCGCGAGGAGCTCGGCACGCTGCTCCGCCGCGTCCCGCTCCTCGTGATCAACGACGAGGAGGCGCGCCTCCTCTCGGGCGAGCGCAACGTGGTGCGCGCCGCCCGGAGGATCCTCGGCCTCGGCCCGACGAGCCTGATGATCAAGCGCGGCGAGTACGGCGTCCTCTTCTTCTCGGGCGACAGCGTCTTCTCGGCGCCGGCGTATCCCCTGGAGGAGGTCTTCGACCCGACCGGGGCCGGCGACACCTTCGCCGGGGGCGTCATGGGCTACCTCGCGGCGACCGGCGACACCTCGCCCGCCGGGATCCGCAAGGCCATCGTCTACGGCAGCGTCGTCGCGTCGTTCACGGTCGAGGCGTTCAGCCTGGAGCGCCTCCGCACGCTCAGCCGCGACGACATCGAGCGTCGCTACCGGCAGTTCGTGAGCCTCACGAGCTTCGACGTCGCGTGAGCGGTCCGCGATCGATGCCGCAACTCTCGATCGTCGTCCCGGTCTACAACGAAGCGCCGAACGCCGAGGCCCTGGTGCGCGAGCTCCAGGAGACCGCCGACCGTCTGCCACAGACGACCGAGATCGTGCTCGTCGACGACGGCAGCACCGATGACACCTACGCCCGGCTGATCGACGCCGCGGGCGACGACGATCGGGTGCACCTCGTCCGCCTCATGCGGAACTTCGGCCAGACCGCGGCGCTCGCCGCCGGCATCGACCACGCAAGCGGGGCGGTCATCGTCACCATGGACGGCGACCTGCAGAACGACCCCGCGGACATCCCGCGCCTGCTGGCGACCCTCGACGCCGGCTACGACGTGGTGACCGGCTGGCGGCGCGACCGCAAGGACCCGTTCGTATCCCGGAAGCTGCCCTCGATGATCGCCAACGCCATCATCGGAGCCACCACCAACGTGTCGATCCACGACCACGGCTGCGGCCTAAAGGCGTTCCGTGCCGACGTCGCGAAGCAGCTCCGCCTCTACGGCGAGATGCACCGCTTCATCACGGCCATCGCCGGGGACCTCGGCGCCGCCGTCACGGAGATCCCGGTGAACCACCGGCCGCGCCTCCGCGGACAGTCGAAGTACGGCATCTCGCGCACCGTGCGGGTCGTCCTCGACCTCCTCACCATCAAGTTCTTGTCCGGCTTCTCGACCCGACCGATCCACGTCTTCGGCACCTTCGGGCTGCTCACCATGCTGACGGGCCTGGTGATCGTCGGCGTTCTCGGCGTCGAGAAGATCGTCTTCGGGATGGAGCTCGCCGGCCGGCCGATCCTCTTGCTCGGCGTCCTGCTCGTGCTCGGCGGCGTGCAGCTCGTGACGCTGGGCCTGCTCGGCGAGATGCTGGCGCGCACGTACCACGAGTCGCAGGGCAAGCCGATCTATAGACTCCGGGAAGTCCGCAGGCCCTCGGCGTGAAGAATCCCATTTGACGGTGTGGGGGTCGGTCGGTACCTTCGAGGCACCCCCAGGCGGTGGGCGTTTCAGGCGCCCGGCCCGCACGGTCCCAACGGAGGCATCGTGAAAGTCTGTGTCATCGGAACAGGCTACGTCGGCCTGGTCGCCGGAACGTGCTTTGCGGACAGCGGCAACGACGTCATCTGCGTCGACATCGACGAAGGGAAGATCGAGGCCCTGAAGAAGGGCGAGGTGCCGATCTACGAGCCCGGCCTCGAGGAGCTGATTCGCCGCAATCTCGCCGAGCGCCGGTTGTGGTTCACCAGCGACCTGGTCGCCGCCGTGCGCGCGTCGGACATCTGCTTCATCGCGGTCGGGACGCCGGAAGCCGCCGACGGCTCCGCGGACCTGCGCGCCGTGCTCGCGGTCGCGAGCGCGATCGGCGAGGCGATGAACGGGTATCGCGTCATCGTGTGCAAGAGCACGGTGCCGGTCGGCACCGCCGACAAGGTGCACGCCGCCGTCAAGACGAAGACCGCGCACGACTTCGACGTGATCTCCAACCCCGAATTTCTGAAGGAAGGCGCGGCCATCGACGACTTCATGAAGCCCGATCGAGTCGTGATCGGCGGCGCGCGGCAGCGCGCGATCGACGTCATGAAGGAGCTCTACGCGCCGTTCGTCCGCACCGAGAACCCGATCCTGGTGATGGACAACCGCAGCGCCGAGATGACGAAGTACGCCGCCAACGCGTTTTTGGCGACGAAGATCTCCTTCGTGAACGAGATCGCCAATCTCTGCGAACGGGTCGGCGCCGACGTGCACGACGTCCGCCGCGGCATGGGATCCGATCGACGCATCGGCCATCACTTCCTCTTCCCGGGCACCGGCTACGGCGGCTCGTGTTTCCCGAAGGACGTCCAGGCGATCATCCGGACCGCGAAGGACTCCGGCATGGAGTTCCCGCTGCTGAACGCGGTCGAGATCGTCAACGAGCGCCAGAAGCGGCTGCTCGTCGAGAAGGTGGTGAAGACGTTCGGATCCTCGCTCACCGAGCGGCGCTTCGGTGTCTGGGGGCTGGCGTTCAAGCCGCGCACCGACGACATGCGCGAGGCTCCGTCGATCGTCATCATCGAGGAGCTCCTGAAGCGCGGCGCCCGCATCGAGGCGCACGATCCCGAGGCCCTCGACGAGGCGCGCAAGGTCTTCGGCGACCGCATCAACTACCATCGTCTCAACTACGACGCGCTCAGCGGCACCGACGCGCTGCTCGTCGTAACCGACTGGGGCGAGTTCCGCCGCCCCGATTTTCCCCGCATGAAGTCGCTGATGAAGACGCCGGTCATCTTCGACGGGCGCAACCTCTACGAGCCCGAGGTGATGCGCGCACAGGGCTTCACCTACTACCCGATCGGCCGCACGGCCGTGGAAGGGACGCGATAGATGGCACGGATTCTCGTCACCGGCGGCGCCGGTTTCATCGGCTCGCATCTCTGCGAGCGGCTGCTCACCGAAGGCAACGACGTCATCTGCATCGACAACTTCGTGACGGGCTCGCCGGACAACATCGCCCCGTTCCTCGGGAACCAGCGCTTCCTGTTCATCCAGCAGGACGTGACGAACTTCGTCTACGTCCCGGGGAAGCTCGACGCGATCCTGCACTTCGCGTCCCCCGCGAGCCCGATCGACTACCTCGAGCTGCCGATCCAGACCCTCAAGGTGGGCTCGCTCGGCACACACAAGGTGCTCGGCCTCGCCAAGGAGAAGAAGGCCCGCATCCTGCTCGCGTCGACCTCGGAGGTATACGGGGATCCGCTCGTGCACCCGCAGACGGAGGACTACTGGGGCAACGTCAACCCGATCGGACCGCGCGGCGTGTACGACGAGGCGAAGCGCTTCGCCGAGGCCATCACGATGGCGTACCAGCGCGCGCACGGCGTCGCGACCCGCATCGTGCGCATCTTCAACACCTTCGGCCCGCGCATGCGGATGCGCGACGGCCGCGTCGTGCCGAACTTCATCGCGCAGGCGCTGCGCGGCGAGGATGTCACCGTCTACGGTGACGGCGGCCAGACGCGCAGCTTCTGCTACGTGAGCGACCTCGTCGAAGGCATCCTGCGGCTCCTGCGGAGCGACCACCCGACGCCCGTGAACATCGGGAATCCGCGCGAGATGACGGTGCTCGAGTTCGCGAAGATGATCATCGCGCTCACCGGGTCGAAGAGCCGGATCGTCCACAAGCCCCTGCCGGTCGACGATCCGAAGGTCCGCCAGCCCGACATCACGCTGGCGCGCCGCGTCCTGAACGACTGGCACCCGGTGGTCCCGGTGGAGGAGGGCCTCGAGCGCACGATCGAGTACTTCCAGACCAAGATCCGGGAGGGCGCGTGAAGATCCTGGTGACCGGCGGCGCGGGGTTCATCGCCTCGCACATCTCGGATGCGTACATCGCGGCCGGTCACGAGGTCGTCATCGTCGACGACCTCTCGTCCGGCACGCGCGCCAACCTCCCGGCGGCGGCCAAGTTCTACCACGCCGACATCCGGAGCCCGGAAGCCCGCGAGATCATCCGCAACGAGCGACCGCAGGTCCTGTCGCTGCACGCGGCGCAGATGGACGTCCGGAAGTCGGTCGCGGATCCCGCCTTCGACGCCGCCGTGAACGTGCTCGGCATGATCAACATGCTCGAGGGCGGCCGCGAGGTCGGCGTCCGCAAGGTGCTCTTCGCGTCGTCGGGCGGCGCCACCTACGGCGAGCAGGAGACGTTCCCGGCTGCCGAGAGCCACCCGCACAACCCGCTCTCGCCCTACGGCATCACCAAGGCGACCGGCGAGCACTATCTTTTCTTCTACCACGCGGTCTACGGAGTGCCGTACGTCGCGCTCCGCTACGCCAACGTCTACGGGCCGCGCCAGGACCCGCACGGCGAGGCGGGGGTCGTCGCCATCTTCACCGAGAAGCTGCTCGCGAACCAGGCGCCGACGATCAACGGCGACGGCAAACAGACCCGCGACTACGTCTTCGTCGGCGACGTCGTGCGCGCCAATCTCGCCGCGCTCGATCGCCCCTTCGTCGGCCCGGTCAACGTCGGCACCGGCATCGAGACCGACGTCACGACCCTCTACGCGCACCTCCGCGTGCTGACCGGTAGTCCGCATCCGGCGCGGCACGGCCCGGCGAAGGCCGGCGAGCAGCGGCGGAGCGTGATCGCGATCGGGCGCGCGGCCGACGTCCTCGCCTGGAAGCCGGAGATCCCGCTCGAGGAGGGGCTGCGGCGTACCGTCGAGTTCTTCCGCGCCCGCCTCGCGGAGCGGTGAGCAGTGCCTGGGATGCGCGGGCGATAGGCGCAACGGACTGCCGCGCGGGGCGAGGCGGGGTCGTCTCGGCGCCCGCGGTTCCCGCTGGGCGTCCACGTGGTGGCCTGCGTTTCAGCCAAGCGTTTCGGGCCGGCCGACGAGGCGTGAACCGGACGGGCGCTGCCGGCGACCCCGCATCGCCCCGCCCGAACCGTCGGTCCATCGGCCCGCTCGCGCTCCGCGCGTCGCTCGCAAGCTCGGCCCGCCCCTTCGTCCTGGGTTCGATCGCTACGTTCGAGCCTCAGCTCAGCGACCGATGCGCTGGCATGCGCGGACCGCTCTCGATACTGCGATGAGGTTCGCCGAGTGACGCGCAGGCGTTTCCCCGATCTGTCGAACGGCGTGACGGCCGGGGGAGTGCGGGGCGCCGGCAGGGCCCGTCCGTGTTCGAGCTGCTTCGGCTCGCTCGCGGCGTATGCCTGAAACGCAGGACATCACGCGGACGCCCCGCGAGAACCGCGGGCCCAGAGGCGTTCCGCGCTCCCCCGGCGGCAGCGGCGGTGGTGTAATCGTCAGGCTCGGAGCGCTTCAGGAACGGCGGATGTCGCCGGCTGCCAGGTCACGGTGAACGTCGATCCCTCGTCGACCGTGCTCTCGACCGTGATGTCGCCGGCGAGGAGGTCGACCAGGCGGCGGACGATGTGGAGACCGAGGCCGACGCCCCCGAAGGTGCGGGTCGAGGAGCCGTCGACCTGGCGGAACATCTCGAAGATCACCGGCAGGCTCGCGGGCGGAATGCCGACGCCGGTGTCGCGAACGGCGAAACGTACCCGCTCGCCGTCCCATGCGGCGCGCACGTCCACGCTGCCCTGGTGCGTGAACTTCAGGGCGTTCCCGACCAGGTTCTTCAGGATCGTCTTGATCTTCTGCTTGTCGCCCACCAGCGGGACGGCGCCGAGGTCGTTGCGCCACACGAGCGCGACGCCGGGGCCGACGAGCGGGCCAAGCTCGATGTCGAGCTGGTGCATGACGGCGTCGACGTCGACGGGATCCGCGGCCACGGCGTCGCGTCCAGCCTCGAGCCGCCCCATGTCGAGGGTGGCGTTGACGAGGTCGAGGAGCTCGATGCCCGCCCGCTGCACGCGCGCGACCGTATCCCGCTGCTCCTCGCTGAGGAGGCCGACGACGCCCTCGGCCAGCATATCGCTGTAGCCGACGATGATGTTGAGCGGCGTACGGAGCTCGTGGGACATCGTCGCCACGAACTCGGACTTGAGCCGGCTCGAGGCCTGGAGGTCGTCGATGAGGCGGGCGTTGGCGACGGCGATCGCAGTCGCGTCCGCCACCCCGGCCGCGAGCCGGCGCTGCCGGGTCGAGAACGGCCCCGTGCGCGCGCGGTAGCCATGAACCTGGACACCCATCACGGAGCCCCCGAGGCGCATCGGGACGTAGAGCGCCGCGGTCGCATCGAGCCGCCGGAGCAGGCCCGGCACGCGCGGCGCGGCGGCGACATCGGGGATCTCGACGAGGGTGCGCGCACTCGCGTCGCCGTCGAGGTCGAAGCCCTCCGCGGAGAGCGGCCCGGCGGCGAGCCCGGCTCGGACGTCGGGCCGCGTGCCCGCGGCCGCCACCAGCGTCAGCAAGTGCGTGGCGTCGTCCCACGCGAACGTCGCGCTCCAATCGCACCCGAGCGCGCCCGCCGCCACGGCCGTCACCCGCTCGAACATGTCCGGCTGACCGAGATGGGTGCTGAGCGTCCGCCCGACCTCCACCAGCGCCTCGGCGGTCTGAGCCGCCTCCTCGGCGAGACGCTCGGCGCGTTTGCGCTGGACGACGGCGCCGAGCTGGACGGCCGCTCCGGCGAGGGTGTGCATGAGCCGCGTGTCCTCCGTATGGCTCTCGCGCACGAAGAACTCGAGCACCGCGATCACCTCGCCGCCCGCGATCACCGGAATGCCAACGCCGACGGAGAGTCGGCAGCGTCGCACCGAGTCGGCGCGCGGAAAATCCTGCGGGTCGCGGAGCTCGCGCACCCACGCGGGCGCGCCGCTCGCCCACACCCGACCGGGGAGGCCCTCGCCGCGCGCGAAGCGACGGCACCGGCTGTCGGTGTGGAATGCGGCGCCGTCGGGATCGTCGGACCACCAGGCCGAGCACTCGAGCGCCGCGCCGTCCGCGCGCGGGGTCCACGCCTGCCCGATGACCCACCCCGACGCCTCGCACGTCCGCCGCAGCACCACCACGAGGGCGGAATCCGGATCCGGCGCCGCTCCGACCTCCAGGCTCACGCTCTGCAGCAGCCGGAGCTCGTGCTCGATGCGAGCGCGCTCGCGACGCGCGCGCTCGAAGGCGGCGGCCACGCTGACGGACGCGACCATCAGGATCGAACAGGGGCCGGCCGCGTAGCCGAGCGTCTCGAGCGATCCCGTACAGAGCCAGACGGAGAGCGCGCTCGGCACGGCGGTGACGAGGACGGTCGCGAGCTGGAACCACATACCCCAGGGCATGAAGGTCGCCGAGACGAGGCACGTGACGAGCGCCGAGAGGCCGGTCCCGAACGGGTTCTGCGTGGCGACGTCCGAGAGCACCCCGGATCCGAAGATGCCGGCCAGGACCAGGATCGGAGTCGTCGCCGCCGCCCGCCGGCTCCGCGCGCGTCCGAGCGCCAGCATGCCCGCCGCGACGCACGCGGCTTGGAAGAAGGTGACCTGGACGAGCGTCCCGAGTACCGCGCGATCGAGCGAGACGTCGGTCGCCAGCAGCACGCCGAGCGCCGCCCACATCATCCAGAACGACACGCGCGCCCGCTCGGCGAGCAGCCGGGTGACGGCGGCATCCTCCGCGTGGGGCGCCGTCGGGGAAGCGCTATTTTGCTGACGCCCTGCCATCCGCTTGGCGCTGCGGGTGCCGGGAATCCTTCGACTCCCGCACGCGAACCCGGGTCGCGAACGAATGAGCAACCGGCATGCCGCTCGCGCAGCGCGTCGATCCGTGCAAAATTCCGCCCGGTGCAGGATCCCCGTCTCATCCGCAACTTCTCGATCATCGCCCACATCGACCACGGCAAGTCGACGCTGGCCGACCGGCTCCTGGAGCACACCCACACCGTCTCCAAGCGCGAGATGGAGGCCCAGCTGCTCGACGACATGGACCTGGAGCGCGAGCGCGGCATCACGATCAAGGCCCGCGCCGTCCGGCTCATGTACGAGGCGAAGGACGGGCTCACCTACCAGCTGAACCTGATCGACACCCCCGGACACGTCGATTTCTCCTACGAGGTGTCGCGGAGTCTCGCGGCGTGCGAAGGCGCGATCCTGGTGGTCGACGCCGCCCAGGGCGTCGAGGCGCAGACCGTGGCCAACGTGTACCTGGCTCTCGACAACGATCTCGCGATCGTGCCGGTCCTCAACAAGATCGACCTGCCGGCCGCCGAGCCGGATCGCGTGCGGCGCGAGATCGAGGACGTGATCGGACTCGACGCCTCGGACGCGGTGCTGGCGAGCGCGAAATCGGGGCAGGGAACCCAGGAGGTGCTCGAAGCGGTCGTGCGCGTCATCCCGCCGCCCAAGGGCGACCCGGCGGCGCCGCTCGAGGCGCTCCTGTTCGACAGCTGGTTCGATCCGTACCACGGGGCGGTGATGCTGGTGCGCGTGTTCGCGGGCACGGTCCGCCCGGGAACGCGCATCCGCCTCATGGCAACCGGCAAGGAAGCCGAGGTGAACCGCGTCGGCATCCTGAAGCCCGCCCTCGCAGACGTCGACGCGCTCGGGCCGGGCGAGGTCGGCGTCGTGATGGCGGGGATCAAGGAGGTCGCCGACACGCAGGTGGGCGACACGCTGACCGAGGCCGATCGCCCGGCCGCGGCGCCCCGACCGGGCTTCAAGGCGGTCCAGCCGATGGTCTTCGCCGGGCTCTATCCGGCCGAGTCGCACCAGTACGGCGCGCTCCGCGACGCGATCGAGAAGCTCAAGCTCAACGACTCCTCGCTCAGCTACGAGGCCGAGAACTCGATCGCGCTCGGCTTCGGCTTCCGCTGCGGCTTCCTCGGGCTCCTCCACATGGAGATCGTCCAGGAGCGCCTGGAGCGCGAGTTCGGCCTGACGCTCATCACGACCGCGCCGACCGTGGCCTACCACGTCCACACGACCGACGGCCGGACCCTGATCGTCGACAGCCCCGCGAAGCTGCCGCCCGAGGGCGAGATCGCGAGCATGGACGAGCCGTTCATCCTCGCCCACATCCACGTCCCGACCGAGCACCTCGGGAACGTGATCGCGCTCTGCGAGGAGAAGCGCGGCCGTCAGCGCGAGCTCCGCTTCGCCGGCGAGAAGCGCGCGCTCCTGGTCTACGAGCTGCCGCTGAACGAGATCGTCCTCGACTTCTACGACCGCTTGAAGTCGGCGAGTCGGGGCTACGCCTCGCTCGACTACGAGCCCCTCGATTTCCGCGCGTCGAGCCTCGTGAAGCTCGACGTCCGCATCAACGGCGAGCTCGTGGACGCCCTGTCCGTGATCCTGCACAGCGAGCGCGCCTACTACCGCGGGCGCGAGCTCACCCAGAAGATGCGCGAGCTCGTGCCGCGGCAGATGTTCGAGGTGATCATCCAGGCCGCCATCGGCAGCAAGGTGATCGCCCGCGAGACCGTGAAGGCGCTCCGCAAGAACGTGACCGCCAAGTGCTACGGCGGCGACATCACCCGCAAACGGAAGCTCCTCGAGCGCCAGAAGGAGGGCAAGCGCCGCATGAAGCAGGTCGGCCGGGTCGAAATCCCGCAGGAAGCCTTCCTCGCCGTCTTGAAGGTCGGAGAGTAGGTGCCGCTCCCGGCTGGCGGCCTCCGCGTCGTTCCCCTATCATGCCGCGCGTGACGAAGAGCCGTACCGGTGTCACCGGCGAGGCCGAGGGCGAGAACGCGCGGCCGGTGCCCCGAGCGGCGGCGAAGCCGAAGTCGACGGTCCGCGAGTACGCCGAAGCGCTCGCGGTCGCGTTCCTGCTGGCGCTCTTCATCCGTACGTTCCTGGTCCAGGCGTTCAAGATTCCCTCGGGATCGATGCTCGAAACGCTGCAGATCGGCGATCACATCCTCGTCAACAAGCTGCGCTACGGAATCCGCCTGCCGATCCTCGGGAAGCGGGTCGTGAAGTTCCAGGATCCGCGCCGCGGCGACGTGATCGTGTTCGTCTACCCGGTCGATCCGAGCAAGGACTTCATCAAACGGGTGATCGGCCAGCCGGGCGACACGGTCGAGGTGCGCCACAAGCAGGTCTACATCAACGGCGAGAAGATCCCGGATCCCTGGGGCCAGTTCGTCGAGGGTCCGGGAGAGGGCAGCCGCCTCACGCCGCGCGACAACTTCGGCCCCGTCACGGTGCCGGACGATCAGGTCTTCGTGATGGGCGACAACCGCGACCGCAGCTACGACAGCCGCTTCTGGGGCTTCGTCCCGCTCGACGACGTCCGCGGCAAGGCGTTCGTCATCTACTGGTCGTGGGACGGCCAGGACCGGTGGGTCCGCTGGGAACGCCTGGGCGACATCATCCACTGATTCGCCGATCCGCGGCCCGCGCATGTCGACGACCGAGCGAAGCGCCATGCCATGGAGGGCGTTGGCGGGGGCGCTCGTGGTGCTGGTCGGCCTGCAGCTTGCGACCCCGAACCTCGTCGGCAACGACTCGTACTTCCACGTCAAGTACGCCGAGGTGATGCGTCACGCGGGCGTCCGCGGCTTCCCGCCGGACTTCCCGTGGCTGCCCCTCACGATCCTGGCGCCCGATCGCTACGCCGACCACCACCTCCTGTACCACGTGCTGCTCACGCCCTTCACGCTCGGCGACCTCCGCATCGGCGGCAAGATCGCCGCGGTCGCGGGCGCGTTCGCGATGGTCGTCGCGTTCGCGTGGGCGCTGCGCCGCGCCGGCGCGCGAGCGCTCGGGCTCGCGGTGCTGGCACTCGGCGCCTCGTCGGCCGATCTCCTGTTCCGCCTCAGCATGACGCGCGTGCAGGCTCTCTCGCTCGTCTGCCTCTTCCTCGGGTTCCATTGCGCGACCACCCACCGCCACGCGGCGCTCGCCGCGCTCGCCTGCGTCTACGCGTGGCTCTACGACGGCTTCCCGCTTCTCATGGTCCCGGTCGCGGCCGTGGTCGTCGCCGAGCTCGCGACCGAGCGCCGCCTCCGGCCGGGCATCGTGGCGGCGGCCGCCGTCGGCTTCGCCGTCGGGCTCGTCGTGAACCCGTACTTCCCCGAGTATCTGACCTTCATGTGGCATCACATGGGGGACAAGCTGGTGGCGAAGGATGCGCTGCGGGTGGGCAAGGAGTGGGCCCCCTACGACCCCGCCGGCCTCTTCGCCAACGCCGGCGCCGCGATCACCTTCACGGCGTTCGGCGTCGCGGCCCTCGGCGAAGGCCGCTGGCGCGGCGAGCCCCGCGCCGTCGCCGCGGGCCTCGTCGCCGTGGCCTTCTTCGCGCTCACGATGCGGTCGCAGCGCTTCGTCGAATACTTCGCGCCGACCGCGACCTTCTTCGCGGCGCTCGCCGGCAGCGGCGTGGTGGCCGCGTGGACACCGCCGCGTCGCCGCCTGCTGACGGCGCTGCTCGTCGCCGTCATGGCCGCGAACGTCGTCGGCATCGGCTCCATGCTCGCGCGGCGTGCGCGCAAGACGCCCTACGACCGCTTCGCGCCCGCGGCCGAGCACGTCGCCCGCGCGGCACCGCCGGGCGCCATGCTGTGTACGACCGACTGGGACGACTTCCCGTGGCTCTATTTCTACAACGTCGAGAGCACCTACCTGATCGGCCTCGACCCGACCTACCTGCACGGCCGCTTCCGCGATGCGTACTGGGCATGGGTCGATGCCTCGCTCGGGCGGGTCGCGCGGCCGTCGGAGGTCTTCGCCGACCAGCTGCCCTGCGCCTACGTGCTGAGCGACCGGGATCACGGAGCGTTCCTCGATCTCGCGGCCACGGATCCGAAGCTCGAAGAGATCCTCGCGGACTCCGCGATGGTGCTCTATCGCGTCCGGCGCGACGGTCCGCCGCCGACGTACCCGACGACGCCGAACTGAACCGTCCCTACGACGAGCTGCGTCACGCATGCCAAATACTACGCGCGGCGCCCACGGTCGATTGCGTCCGGATCGGCCGTGGGCTATCGACGGTCGGTCAACGAACCACCCAAGGGGAGGATTCCATGCAGCGAAACGCGACACGCATCGTCGGAGCGGCATTCTGCGCCCTGCTCGCGACGAGCGGGATTGCCGACGCCCAGGTCCAGGTCGGCGACAAGATCACCATCGCCAACGCCGACAAGGCCAAGGACATGGTCTCGCCGGCGATGTACTGGCTGTTGAAGCACGGCTGGCCCATGACGATCGCGGAGACCCAGAAGATCACGCTCCGCAAGGCCTTCGTCGAAGCCACCGAGAAGTACTCGCCCCAGGTGAAGCTCAGCGCCGACGGGCTCAAGCTCGAGGGCTGGGTCGCGGGCCGGCCGTTCCCGCGCATCGACACCAAGGATCCCCAGGTGGCGATGAAGATCATGCAGAACTTCCGCTACGCGATCGCCTTCGACGACCTCGATCTGCGGAACTTCGACGCCGACACCGGTCCGATCTCGCTCGAGCGTCCCTTGCAGGTCGAGCGCCACTTCCTGGTCGACCATTTCCGCCGCCTCTTCTATGTCGGCCGCTTGTACGTCGACCCGAAGCCCGAGATCCCGAACACCGAGGGCTACGAGTACAAGGAGACCCTCCACCCGTTGATCGAGCCGTTCGATCTGAAGGGCGTCGGGTTCACCTATTACCGCTACACCGCCCCGGAAAAGCAGGACGACAGCTGGCTCTATCTGCCGTCGCTCCGCCGCGTGCGCCGTCTTTCCACCGCGCAGCGCTCCGACGCGCTCTTCGGGCAGGACACCGACCAGGACAGCTACGGCGGCTACGCCGGCGCGCTCGCCTGGATGGACTGGAAGTTCCTCGGCGAGAAGGAGGTGCTCGCGGCCTTCCACAGCGAGCACTTCCCCGTGAAGTGGGCCGACGGCGCCGCGGACTTCGCGTTCGACGACAAATGGGAGAAGCGCAACGTCTACATCGTCGAGGGCGTCTCCAAGCTGCCCCAGTACGCCTTCTCGAAGCGCGTCCTCTACATCGACCAGGACGTCTACGCGGTGCCGTACAGCGACATGTACGACCGCGCCGGCGAGCTCTGGAAGATCTGGGTCAACAACTTCTCGTGGCGGAAAGAAGCCTTCCCGGGCTGCCCCGTGAAGTACGACGAGGACACGCCGTTCCCCTCGGCGGCCGTCATGGTCGACATCCAGCTCGAGCACGCCACCAAGGCCGCGCTCCCGAGCCATCGCTTCCCGGGTGAGCCTGGTTGGTACTGGCACCACGGCGACAAGGCGGGCACCACCGAGGACCAGTTCACCATCGCCGAGCTCATCGGCAGCGGCCACTGATCGCGCGCGTTCCGGCCGATCGACGAGGGGCCCGACGCGCGCCGTCGGGCCCCCCGCTTCACTAGCGCGGCGAGGGCCGGCCGACCGTCCCGACCAGCGTGATGCGGCGGGCGCCGCCCTCGGCTTTCGCGCCCGGCAGCATGTTGATCGCGAGCTTCAGTCCGTCCGGCGCGGCGGCCGTCGGCGTGATGGTGAGGTCGAGGCTCATCGGGCTCGTCCCGAGGGGCTCGCGGAGAAGCACGCCGCCCTCGCCCTGGAGCGTGATCTCCTGCCCGTCGGCCGCGATGTCCCCGAGCTCCAGGCGTCCGTTCTTGACGGTCCCCTTCACGTGCACGTCGCTGAAGTGCAGATCCGGGACGGTGATGCCGCGCACCTTCGCGCCTTCGAGCGTGAGCCCGGCGATCCGGAGCTCCACGCTCCCCGCGGCGGCGGCGAGCCCGCGACCGCCGCCGTCGAGCGCGACCGCGCCCTCGAGGCGGCCGCGCACTCCGCCCTCGAGCCAGGGCCCGAGCCCCGCGTAGCGCCCGAGGTCGACGCCGGAGAGATTCGCGTCCACGCGTAGACGCTCGGGGCGCGGATCGATCGTCCCCTGCAGCCGCCCGCCGTAGAGGGTCGCGTCGATGCCGATCGGGTAGGGCGTGCCGCGCAGGAGACCGAGACGCGAGGGCGAGACGCGGAGCGCCTCGGCGGCCAGAAAGGGCTCGCCCTCGGCCTCGCCCCTGGCCCGAATCCGGAGCCCGTCGATCGCGTAGGTGAGATTCCACCCGAGGCTCCCGCGCCCCGCCTCGACGCGCACGGGCGTCCCGGCCGTCGCCTCCGAGAGGACGCGCCGCAGGAGCAGGTCGTGCGGAAAGGTCGCGAGGAAGCAGACGAGGAAGAGCGCCAGCGTGTAGAGGCCGTAGCCGAGCCACGCCCGCCGCCGCGACGGCGTGCTCCCGCCCACGGCGGCGAGCAGGGCCCGGAGGCGGTCCCTCGGATCCGCGGAGCGGCCCGTCGCGGTCGCGCCGGTCGTCACGGGGCTGCCGTCCTCGTGATCGGCCGCAGGCGTCCGACCACGAGGACGGCGTCGTAGACGAACGGTTGGTCGAAGCGCTTCTTCATCTGGAGCCGGCTCACGAGCAGCGGCAGGTCGCTCTTCTCCACGTCGTAGAGCAGGTCGACGAGCTCCCGTAGCGACACGCCGGAGAGCCGCATCTCGACGTCCTCTTCCTGGAGATCCTCGGCCAGGGTCCGCGTCGACGGATTCATGGCGGCGACGCGGTCCCGGCTCAGGGTGTCGCGCGTCACCGCTTCGAGGTGCGAGAAGAGCGAGAAGTCGGCGCCGCCGTGCTCCAGCTTTCGCCGCACGACGTCGCGCTCGGTGCGCAGATGGAGGTAGCGGTCGCGGAGTCGCGCCATCTCGACCACGTCGCGCTCGCTCGCGGCGATCTGCGCCTGGAGCGTGGCGCGGCGCTCCGCGAGGAAGCCGGCGAGCGCCCACACCCCGACCACGAGCCCGGCCGCGACGCCCACCCCGAGCAGCACGCGCTCGCGCGGGGAGAGCCGCTCGATCAGCGCGGCGAGGCGCTGCAGGAAATCTCCGAGCACGTTCACGTCGCCGGCTCCCCCCCGACGTCGAGGCTCAGGCGGAAGTCCACTTGCTGACCGTCGACCGACGCGCGGACGTCCTTGGCTTCCACGTTGCGAAACTCCGGACGGGACGCGAGACCGCGCTTCACGGCCTCGACGCCCTCGTAGGTCCTCGTCGAGCCGCGCAGCCGGAGCGTCCCGCCGTCGAGCGAGAGCTCCTCGATGTCGAGCGGCACGTCGTCGGGTACGGCCTCGGTGAGCGCCCGCAGGCAATCGATCGCTCGCGGCGCGGACGGCGCGAGGCCCCCGAAGAGCCGGCGCTCCTTCTCGAGCGCCGCGATCTCGGTCTGGAGCTGCGCCTTCTCGTTGACGATCGTGCGGGCGCCGGGAATGGCCGCCGTGAAGATGGCGCGGATCTCGCCCCGGACGGCGTCGCGCCGCGCCGCCAGCTGCCGGGCGTCGAGCGCGAAGCTCGCGATCATCAACGCGACCGCCACGACCGCCAGCACCCCCGCGCGCGCAAGCCCGCGCCAGAGCGCCTCGCGTTCCCGATGGTAGGCGAACTCGCCGCGCCGGAGGTCGATGCCGAAGAGCGACGCGTCGCCGGTCTGACGCAGGGCCAGTCCGAGCGGCGTAGCGAAGGCGGCCTGCTTGCCCCGCAGGCCGGCCGGAACCGCGGCAAGCGCGACGGCGTCGAGCGCCTGGGGCGTCGTCCCGAGCGCGCGCCCGAGGGCGGCGACGGCCCCCGGGGTCTCGACCGCATCGCCGCCGACCCAGAGCGCCGCCAGCGGCTCGTCGTCGGCGAGCGCCAGGAGCGTCCAGCGCACCTCCCGCAGGCAGGCGTCGAGTCCGGCGGGGTCGGCCACTGCGCGGCTCACGACCCGAAACCCGAGCAGCCGACCGTCGGCGAGGAGCGCGACCGTCGTCCGCCCGGCGTCCATCCCGACGTACGCGAGGCGGCCGCCGCGCGCCGCGGCCGCCGCGCGCACCACGTTCAACGCGGCGAGGCTCGCGAGATCCACGAGTCGCGGATCGACGCCGGCACCCGCCAGCATCGCGAGGTGCTCCCGGACCGCGGCCTTCGGCGCCGAGACGGCGAGCACGCGGCTCGTCCCATCGGTCTCCGTCCCGAGGACCTGGAAATCGACGACGGTCTCTTCGAGCTCGAAGGGCAGGTGCGATTCGAGCTCGAAGGGCACGGTCTGTTCGAGGCGCTTGCGGTCGTGGAACGGCAGCTCCAGGATGCGATGGGTGACGAGCTCGCCCGGCAACGCCGACACCACCTCGTCCCACGCGATGCCGTGCTGCGCCGCGAGCGCCCGCAGGTCGGCCGCGAGATCTCCGCCGGCGGCGCGCGGCTGCGCGTAGAGGCCGAGCACCCGCTGCGACCGCAGCGTCCGCTCCACCAGGGCCGCGCGCAACGTGTGCGAGCCGACGTCGAGAGCGAGCGTGTGATTGGGCATCGATCAGCGGTCGCCGAAGACCGGCAACGTCGCGAGGAAATCGGATGGGGGTAGGGATGTCAAGGCGAGGTTGGCGTTGCTCGGTGTCCAGGTGACGCGCGTCACGCGCTTCCCCTCGCGCTTCACGACCTCGGTGATCCCACGGCGGACCTGACCGACCTCGCCGACGCCCACGATGCGGAAATAGGAGCCGTTGGTGGTGATCAGGTCGCCCTGCTTGCAGCGCGGGATCGCCAGCTCGAGCCCGGTCACGTTGGCGCACGCCTCCGACACGGTGGAGAACGGCTCGATCCCGCGGCTCGCGATCAACCGCTCGACGACGCCCCGGTCGGCGAGGAGATCCTGCGAGAGCGTGTAGAGCACCTCGGGCGGCGCGGTATTGAGGTTCACCTTCGTGCTGCCGGCCGGGAGCGCGGTCACGAAACCCTCGAGGCGGGCGAACACCGTCGGCGTGACGTCCTTGACCATGAGGAGCTCGCGCAGGGTGGCGACCGGACCGTTCCGCACGATCACGGGCGGCCGGAGGCCAAGGTAGTACGGTTGCTCGGCCCCCGGGGGCGACGGATACGGCTCATGGTCGCCGTCCAGCCAATCACGGATCGCCGCCAGCACCCGGAGGTCGATGCCGAGGACGGTGAACAGACGCCGGAAGCGGCCGAAGCGTTCCTCGGGATTCGCCCCGACGAGGTCGTTGATGTTGAGGAAGCGCGTCTCGTCGTACACGCGGAAGGTCGCGGTGCCATCGCCGATCGGCAGGGGCGGATAGGGCCGCGCCCAGAAGTCGTCGAGGGCATCGCGGCCCGGCGTGATCATGGCGTCGACGCTCACCAGCGCCTCGCCGACGTTCACGCCGGAGCGGGCGAGATACGTCGCCTGGAGCGCGTTCCGCGCGCCGAGCGCCAGGTGGGTTTCGACCTGCGCCTTGTCGGTCAGCTCGATCACCACGATCGTGAGCAGCGTGATCGTGAGCAGCACCACGAGCAGCGCGATCCCGGAGTCGCCGCCGCCGCTGCGTCGCCCCGGCCGCTTCATCGACCGCCCTCCACCCGCGCTCCCGGCTTCCCGGTTCCACCGCTCGGCGGCTTCCCGGACCGGCCTGCCGCCGCGGCCCCACCCGACACGATGCGATCGGCGAGCGGCAGATCGACGGCGGTCGTGAAGTGGTGGATCGCGCCGGCCGCGTCGTAGAGGGCGAGGTCCACGCGCACCGCCCGCGGCAGGCGCGCGTTCGCCTCCTCGGAGTCCCAGACGTCGAACCAGTCGTGGCCGTCGTAGAACTGGAAGGCGAGGCTCGCGACGTTCTCCACGAACACGGTCGCGCGCGCCGCGTCGAGCGCGCGGCGATCGAGCATGGTCGCCTCGCGCCGGAGCAGGCGACGCGGCATGGCGCCGAGCGGCGGCACGGGCGTCGGGCCGAACGCCGCGAAGAAGTCGTCGGCATCGTCCGCGAGAAGATCGACGCCGCCGCTCCGCCCGCCGCCGCCGTCGGTCGTCACCTTCTCGCCCGACACCGAGGCTCCCGTCCGCCGCTCGCGGCGGAGCCCGCTCCGATCCCGCGCGAAGAAGTAGGCGAGCATCCGCTGGTCGGTGGCGCGCCCGTCGAGCCCGGCCGGACGCGCCGAGAGCGCCGTGAACACCAGGGAGTCGAGCGGCGCCTCGTCGCTCCCGCCCGGCAGCACCCGGAAGATCGCGGTTCCCGGGAGGTTCCGCGGGTAGTAGGCCGACGCGATCTCGTCCGCCATGCGCCCGACAGCCGCCCGCCCGACCCGCGTCACCCCGGCGCGCTCCTCGGCCAGCGCCTTCGAGCGCAGCGTCCGCGAGAACGTCCCGTAGAGCGTCACGGCCACGAGCCCGAAGATCCCGAGCGCGAGCATGATCTCGATCAGCGTGAAGCCGCCGCGTCCGCGCCTCATCGCCGCCGCACCCAGTAGGTCAGGCTGACGTCGTCCCCGGACTCCTCCTCGCCCCGGAAGACGCGGACGCGCACCTCGCGGACGTCGGGAATCGGCGTCGTCACCACCTCGCGCTCCCACCGTAGATCCGGATAGCGCTCCGGATAGGCGTCCTCGAAGTCGCCCTCGGTGAGGCCGAGGTCGGGGAACGGACCCGCGTCCACCTCCGCCATGAGCCCGCGCGCCAGGAGCGTCGCTTCGGTGACGCGAGCGTCGCGCGCGATGAGATCGATGTTGCGGACGTGGAGGCCGAGGAGGCTCACGAGCGCGAGGCCGAGCACCGCGACCGCGACCAACACCTCGAGCAGCGTGAAGCCTCGCGCCGCCCTCCGCCGGGCGCGCGCGCCTTCAGCGCGCCGCATCACCGTGCCGCCGCGAGGAGGCCATGCCGCCGCCCCGGCCATTCGCGCCGCCGCGGCGGTCGTCGGAGTCGCGGCGATCTCCCGCGCCGCGGGCGGCGTCGAGCACGACGTAGCGGTCGGCCACCCGGGTCCGTCCCGTGAGTGGCTCGATCGCCATGGTCGCCTCTCCTCCCGAGCGGCCGCGCAGGTGCACGACCAGCGGATCGGCCCAGCCTTCGGGCGAGAATTGCGCGAAGACGACGCCCTCGGTCACGAGCCCGACCGCGGGCAGCACCACGTCCCGGAACGCCACGCTGTCGGGAAGCACCACCGGGCGGGCGAGCGGGGAGTCGATGGGCACGAACTCGGGCGCGTCGGGCTCGCCCCCGAGCACCGTCACGAAGTAGCTCTGGTGGTCGAGGTCGAGGTTCAGACGCATCGGCAGCCGCTGATACGCCGCCTCGTCGTACAGGTAGCGGGCGGTCGTGGCGAGGCGCTCGGCGCTCGCCGCGAGGGCGGCGCCCTCGGGGTCGCGCAGGCGCGGCGCCAGGAAGCTCGCGGCGATCCCGAGGATCAGGAGAACGACGGCGAGCTCGAGCAGGGTGAAGCCGGAAGACGCGTGCCGTTCGAAGCGCCGCCGCTCAGAGCTGAGTGCGGCTGTCGATGTCGGCATACTTCCCTTCACCGCCTTCCGAGCCGTCCGCTCCGTAGGACTTGATGGTGTAGGTGTCGCCGTCGCTGAGGAACGCGTAGGGACTGCCCCAGGGATCCACGGGGACCGCTTCCAGGTAGCCGTCCGGGTTCCAGCGGCGCGGAACGTTGCCCGTCTCCGGCCGCGTGACCAGGGCCTGGAGTCCCTGATCCGTCGTCGGGTAGTTGCCGTTGTCGAGCTTGTAGAGGTGGAGCGCTTCCTCGATCTTCTTCACGTCGGCGACGGCCTTCACCCTGCGGGCCTCGTCCGTCCGTCCGACGATGCGCGGCGCCACCAGGGTCACGAGCAGGCCGAGGATGAACACCACGACCATGATCTCGATCAGCGTGAACCCGGCGTGTCCCGCGCGTCGCATCGCCCGCATCGTGCGCGGACGATACCAAGGAGACAACGGCGCCTCAACGTAGGTAGGCGCCGGATAGTCTCTCAGTCCGATCGTGCACCGGAGTCCCGGTCTGTCGCGATCGGTCTTCGTGCGGTGTCGCCGGCGAGCGGGTCCGGGCGTGCTTCTACGGTCGCCGGGATCCTGCCACCGGGCGCGTACGGCCCGCCGGTGCCCCCCTGGCTTGCGCACGACGCGAGGTGCGGCTCCCCGAAGCACGCCCGGACCCACCCGCCGGCGATGCATTGCAGCGCGGACGATCGACGGCGCGCCGGCGACTCGACTCACACGAGGCTCGGCGGACGCGGCGCGCGGACTCGTCGCGCATCGCAGGGCGCACGTCGCGACGGATCGACGGGGTCCTGAGGATTGAAAAGATGCAGCAGGCGGGCGGGTCGGGGACGGGCCCGGGGAGCGGCAGCTCGCTTGACCGCAGAGCGGAGAAGCGCCGGCGGGCCTTACGCGCTGGGTGTCAGCGACTCCGCGACCGTAGGGCCCGTCCCCGACCCGCCCGCAGGCTGCTGCCACCGATCGCTCCGCCGCGCGAGAATCGCCCTGAGAACCTACCCGGCGCCGCGCCGGCGCCCCCTAGATGAACTGCTTCCACCACGGCGCGCCGCTCTGACGATACTTCGCGGCGGCGGTCTTCGCGGACGCGGCCGCTTTCGCCGGCCGCGCTGCGGTCGCCTTCTTGGGCGTCGTCTTCGGGGCCGTCTTCTTGCCGGCGCTCGCGCGGGCGGTCTTGGACGTCGGACGGGCGGGCTTCTTCTTCGCGGAACGCGACGAGGTCTTGGTCTTCATGCGGCGGACTCCTTAAACGAACGTCCGCCGGCCCGCAACTCGCGCCCGCCCGTCGCGGGCCGCGCGCGCTCCGTCACTTCACGATGCGGTTCAGCTCGAAAATGGGCAGCAGGATCGCGAGCACGATGAACAGCACGACGCCGCCCATGAAGACGATGATGATCGGCTCGAGGATCGTCGTGAGCGCTCCGACCGCGTTCTCGACCTCCCCGTCGTAGGTGTCGGCGGCCTTCGCGAGCATTCCCTCGAGCTCGCCGCTCCGCTCGCCGACCGCCGCCATGTGGACGACGAGCGGCGGGAAGAGCCCGCTCTCGCGGAGCGGCGGCGCGATGCTCTGGCCCTCCCGGATGGCGTCGCGCGCGCGCTCGATGGCGCGGGTCAGCACCGTGTTGTCGACGATGCTCTTCACGATCTCGAGGGCGGGAAGGAGCGGGATGCCGCTCGCGAGCAGGGTCGCGAGCGTGCGCGCGAAGCGCGCCACGGCGAGCTTCTGGGTGAGGCGCCCGAAGTACGGGACGGCGAGCATCAGCCGGTCCACACGGTCGCGACCCGCAGGCGTGCGCGCCCAGCGCGACACGCCGAGCACCGCCGCCGCCGCGAGCGCGAGGAGCAGCCACCACCACTGGGCCACGAAGTCCGACACGCCGAGAAGGAAGCGGGTCGGGAGCGGCAGTTGCTGGTGGGTCTCCTGGAAGATGCGCGTCACCTTGGGCACGACGTACGCCAGGAGGAAGAAGAGGATGGTCGCGCTCAACGCCAGCATGATGGCCGGATAGGTGAGGGCGCTCCGCACCTTGCCGAGCAGGCGCGCCTGGTTCTCCGTGTAGTCCGCGAGCCGCTCCAGTACGACGTGGAGAGCGCCGCTCGCCTCGCCGGCCCGCACCATGTTGACGTACAGCGACGCGAAGAGCCGGGGGTGCTGCGCGAGCGCGTCGGCGAGCGAGCGGCCTTCCGTCACCTCCTGCCGGACCTGCGCGAGGGTGCGCGCCAGGACGGGCCGCTCGGCCTGCTCGCCGAGCGCCCCGAGCGCCTCGACGAGGGGCAGACCGGCGGCGACGAGGGTGCTGAACTGGCGCGTGATCGCCGCGAGCTCCGCCGCCGGCACGCGCTCGGGCCGGCGCGTCACGAAGCGCATCGTCGCGCCCGCGCGCCGCTCCTCGCGCAGGTCGGTCGGGAAGACCCCCGTCCGGCGCAGCTTCAGGCGGGCGCCGCGCGGACTGTCCGCGTCGACGACGCCGCCGACGGCGCGGCCGCCGGCGTCGAGCCCGCGATAGGCGTAGAGCGGCATCAGTCGAGCGCCGGACGCGGCCTCACAGCAAGTCGTCTTGCGTGACCCGCAGCACTTCCTCGATCGTGGTCTCGCCGGCGAGGATCTTGGACGCCCCGTCCTCGCGCAGCGTGACCATGCCGGCCGCGACCGCCGTCCGGCGGATCGCGCTCGCGTCGGCGTTCTTCATGATGAGGCCGCGGATCTCGTCGTCGACCACCAGGAGCTCGTGGATGCCGGTCCGGCCGCGATACCCGGTCTGCTTGCACGCCTCGCAGCCGGCGCCGCCGGCGTAGAGGGTTCGGCCGCTCGCCTGCTCGGACGTGATGCCCACCTCGGCGAGGAGCTCGGCGCTCGGCCGCAGCACGCGGCGGCACTGGTCGCACACGCGCCGGAGCAGGCGCTGCGCCATCACCGCCAGCACCGACGACGACACCAGGAACGGCTCCGTCCCCATCTCCACGAGGCGCGTCACCGCGCTCGCCGAGTCGTTGGTGTGGAGCGTCGAGAAGACGAGGTGGCCGGTGAGCGCCGCCTGGATGGCGATCTCGGCGGTCTCGCCGTCCCGGATCTCGCCGACCATGATGACGTCCGGGTCCTGCCGCAGGATCGACCGGAGGCCGTTCGCGAAGGTGAGATCGATCTTCGGGTTCACCTGCATCTGGCCGACGCCCTGG
This sequence comes from Deltaproteobacteria bacterium, assembly GCA_020848745.1. Classification (NCBI taxonomy): domain Bacteria; kingdom Pseudomonadati; phylum Myxococcota; class Myxococcia; species Deltaproteobacteria bacterium. The sequence goes on from JADLHM010000102.1 coordinate 49,548, forward strand.
AGCTGGTACTCGATCGGATCCTCGATGGTGATGATGTTGCGCTCGGTCGAGTTGATGGTGGAGAGCGCGGCGTAGAGCGTGGTCGTCTTGCCGCTGCCGGTCGGACCCGTGACGAGCACGATGCCGTGGCTCTGCCGGATCAGCCGCTCCACGAGCGCCAGGTTCCGCCCGGTGAGCCCGAGCTCCTCCAGTCCGAGAAGCGTCGCGGCCCGATCGAGGAGGCGGAGCACCACGCGCTCGCCGTAGGCGGTCGGGATGACCGAGACCCGGACGTCGATGTCCTTGCCCGCGACCTTGGTCCGGATCCGGCCGTCCTGCGGCAGGCGCTTCTCGGCGATGTCGAGTCCCGCCATGACCTTCACACGCGAGATGATGACCGGCTGGAAGCGCTTCGGCGGCGAGATGACGTCGTAGAGGATGCCGTCGATCCGGAAGCGGACCGTGAGCGCGCGCTCGAACGGCTCGATGTGGATGTCGCTGGCGCGGTCCTTGACGGCCTGGAAGAGGAGCGAGTTCACGAGACGGATGATGGGCGCCTCGTCGCTCGCCTCGAGCAGATCGCGCGGCTCCTCGAGTTCGGTCGCGATCAGATCGAGGCGCTCCTCCTCGAGATTGCCCATGAGATCGGCGGCCGAACCCGACGCGAGATCGTAGGCCCGGTTGAGCGCGTCGGTGAGCGCGTCGGCCGGCACCACCACCGGCCGGATCGCCGCCCCGTAGAGGACGCGCAGGTCGTCGAGCGGGCCGAGCGCGCGCGGGTCGCCGACGGCGACGACGACCCCGTCGGACTCGCGCTTGAGCGGCAGGACGAGGTGCTTGCGCGCGAACTGCATCGGCAACGACGTCAGCAGCTCGGGATCGACCTCGCCCGCTGCGACCCGGGCCGCGAACGGCAGGTCGAACGCGGCGGCCCGCGCGCGCGCCCCGGCCTCGGGGCCGTCGGACGCCGCGACACCCTCCGGGGTGCGAGCCGCCGACGACGTGCGTGCGGAAGTGGCCATGCCGATCAGCGCTCCTCGTGGTCGGTCGCCGTCGCCTCCGGGCGGGCGGCGCCGAGCGAGAGCGTCAACGTACCACCCTGATCCGTGAGGTCATAGGCCGGCGGCACGTCGGTCGTGAGATCGATCACGAGCCGCATCCGGCCGTCGTGGTGGGCGACCCGCAGGCGCCGCACCAGCGGATCCATCACCTTCATGAACTCGACCTTGGCGCGCTTGCGGCTGTCGCCGTACACGTCGATCACGATCCGCCCCGGCTCCGAGAGCGTGTAGTGCGTGATCTTCGTCGGCGGCCCGCCGACGTCGATGACGATCGCGGCGCCGTCGGCGCGGCGATCGACCGTGATCGACGACGTCTCGAGCGGCCCCGGAGCCGCCGTGGCGCCGGTCGTCGCCACCGAAGCGCCGGGGTCTCCCGCCGGCACCTCGCGCTCCTCGGGAAGGTTGAACGACGGCATGTCGAGCGGATCGGGACGCCGGCGCGGCGCGCCCGCGGAGTCCATCAGGTTCCGGAAACGGTCGCGCTCGGCGACCGAGACGTCGGCCGCGTCCTGCTCGTTCTTGATGATGTGCGGGGTGAGGAAGATGAGCAGGTTGATCTTGCTCTTGTTCCGCTCCGTGTTCTTGAAGAGGTTGCCGAGGACGGGAATCTCCGCGAGGTAGGGCACCTTGCTCTCACGCTCGTTGATCGCGTCGGAGATGAGGCCGCCGATCACGATCGTCTGGCCGTCGCGCACGTTGATCGTCGTGCTGGCGCTCCGCACCGTCGTCGTCGGGCCGACCTCGTTGGCGTCGAGGATGGGGTTCGGCACGATCGCCGACACCTCCTCGAAGAGCGCGAGCCGCACCATCGCGCCTTCGGAGATCTGCGGCGTGAGCCGGAGCGTGATGCCGACGTCCTCCCGCTCGATCGTGGCGAACGTGTTGTCGAGGTTCGTCTCGCTCGTCGCGCGGCTCGCCACGAAGGGGACGTTCTGGCCGACGACGATCTCGGCCTCCTCGTTGTCCGTGGTGAGGATGTTCGGAGCCGAGAGGATGTTGACGTCGTTCGCGTTGTCGAGCGCGCGCAGGAGTGCCGCCTGCGCCGGCACCTTGGTGCCGTCGGGCAGGGTGACGGTCTGCTCGGAGACCGCCGCGAGGATGAGCCCCGGGAGGCTCCCCGGGTTGCTGAGCACGTTGTTGATGTTGCCGAGGTTGGTGCGCCCGACGCCGATGCCGTTCGGCAGGCCGACGCCGCCCTGGAGCTCGATGCCGAGCTGGCGGATGCGGTCGAGCGTCACCTCGAGGATGATCGCCTCGACGTAGACCTGGCGGCGACGGATGTCGAGCTTTTCGATCACGCCGCGCAGGATTTCGAAATCCTCGGGTACGGCGGCGACGATCAACGAATTGGTCGCCGGATCGGCGGTGATGCGGACGTCGCCGGCGAAGTCGATCGCCGATGGCGGTTGTTGCCCCCCCGGCTGCCCGGCCTGCTGGCGCAGCTGTTGCTGACGGTTCTGCGACGAGCGCCGGAGGCTGCTGCCGTTCGTCCGCCGGTTGCGCGCGCTGCCGGCCTGCCCGGGCTGGTTCGGCTGGCGGGTGCGGGCGGCGGTCGCGCCGCCGGCGGCGCCGGTCACGTCGAGGAGCACCGGCAGGAGGTCCTCGGAGTTGGCGTACTTCAGATAGTACACGTGCACCTTGCCGCTGCCGGGCGGAAGCGGCACGTCGAGACGCTCGACCATCGCCCGGATCGCCTGCATCTGCTCGGGCGGGGCGTTCACGATGAGCGTGTTCGTCCGATCGTCGGGCGTGATCTTGAACGCCCGCAGATGCGCGCCGCCGGCCGGCGCCGGCTTCCCGGGCTGCGCGGGCGCGCCCGGCGTCGAGCGATCCTCGAGCGCCGCCTGGATCGTCTCGGCGAGCTCGGCCGCCGCGGCGTGGCGCAGGTTCAGGATCGCGGTTTGCCGGCGCGAGCTCGCCACGTCGAGCTCCGCCACCAGCTTCGAGAGCCGCTCCACGTTGGCGGCGGAGTCGACGATGATGAGTGCGTTCGTCTGCGGGTAGCCGGTGACGAGCCCGTCGGGCGACACCATCGGCTGGATCACGCCGATCAGGTCGCCGACGTCGACCTGCCTGAGCGGAACGAGGCGCGTCACGTACTCTTCGGCGGGCGAGGGCGCGCCGCCGTCGACGGTGCGAAGGCTCGTCGCCTTGGCTTCCTTGGTCGGGATGATGCGAACGGCGGCGCCGCTCGGCACCGTCGTGAACCCCTTCACCTGCAGGACGGCCTGGAAGACCTGGTACGCCTCCTCGGGCGTGATGCGGGTCGGCGACACCACGGTCACCTTGCCCTGGACGCGCTCGTCCATGACGAAGTTCTTGCCGGTGATCTCGCCGATGAACTTGACGAGGACGGCAATGTCGACGTCCTGGAAGTCCATCGTGATGTAGCGCTCGCCGTCGCTCTCGACGACCGCGGGACCCGCCGCCGGAGACGCCTCCACGGCGCCCGGCGTCCGCCCCGCCGCGGGCGCCTCGCCCTCGGCGCGCGCGCCCCCCGCGCCGAGCGCCACGACGACCACCGCCGTGATGCATCGGCTCACGAATCTCGGTGCTCCCCGTACTGCCACTGTCACCACCTCTCGCCCCGCCGGGACGGGTCAGCGAATTTCGTAGGAGAAGTTCTTCGCCTGCTTGTTGCGTTGCAGGTCGACCGCGATGTGCCCTTCGTTCTGCAGCTCGGTGAAGAGGGTGATCGCCTTGGTCGGATCGGTGAGCTCGACGCCGTTCACGCGGTTGATGATGTCGCCGTTCTGCAGCCCGATCTTCTCGAACACCGACCCGGGCTTGATCGCGAAGACCCGGAAGCCCACGGTCTTGCCGTTCTCGAAGAAGGGAACCGCGCGCGCCTGGGTGAACACCTCGTTGATGTTGGCGACGGTCGATTCGAGCTCGCGGCGGTCGATCAGGAACTTGTTGTCCGCGGTCTTGCGGATCCGCTCGCCGGCCGCGGCGGGGGCCCCGCCGGCGGGGGATGCATCCTTACCGCTCGCGCGCGCCGACGAGATCTCCAGCACCTCCTCCGCGCCGTCGCGGCCGAGGATCACGCGGTCCCACTCGACGCGAACGAGGGTCGCCACCTCGAGGACGGTGTCGCCGACCCGGTAGAGCGCCTGGCGGCGTGCGGCCTGATCCTCGATGATCGCGTAGGAGCGCGCCGGATCGTGGGCGAGCGCGGTGCCCCAGAGCTTCAGGTTCAAGTCCGTGCGCTTGAACGCTTCCGACGCCGCTCCCGGCGCCGCCGGACCGCCGGGGTGCTTCACCGCGTTGAACACGTCGCGCTCGGCGATCACCGCGTAGGCCGACTCCGGCTCGACGGCCGCCGACGGCGCGAGCGGCGGCGGCGCGGCGGCGGCGCGCGGCGGTGGAGCGGCGAGCCGCGCGGCGATCATCGCGCTCACCACGCGCGCCGCGAAGAACGCGATCGTCGCCAGCAGGAGCAGATTGAGCGCGATCAGCGCCGGGCGCCACGACGCGGTCAGCATGCCTCGGACCTCATAGGGTAAAGGGGATGGCCCTTCAAGCGAGGCATCGCCAACTGTATGAGGGCGATCGCGCGCCGCCTCGCTTGTCTTTCCGGGCGATTCCCCGCATACGAGCGTGGTGGAAGCGGAGCACGAGCAAGTCCTCGTCCGACGCAGGAAGCTCGCCGAGCTCGTGCGCCTCGGCTGCGCGCCGTACCCGAACGATTTCGCGCCGCGCGACCAGGCCGGCGACCTCCTGGCGCGCTGGAACGCGACGCCCGCCGCGACGCTCGAAGCGTCGCCGGTGCCGGTCGCGCTCGCCGGCCGCCTCATGGCGATCCGCGACTTCGGAAAGGCCGCCTTCGCGCACCTCCAGGACGCCAGCGGGCGCCTGCAGATCCACGCACAGCGCGCGATCGTCGGCGACGAGCAATGGGCGCGCTTCCAGCAGCTCGACCTCGGCGACATCGTCGGCGTCGAGGGACGCCTCTTCCGCACCAGGACGAACGAGCTGACGGTCGCCGCCGAGCGCGTACGCTACCTCGCGAAGGCGCTGCAGCCGCTGCCAGAGAAGTGGCACGGCCTCCAGGACGTCGAGCGCCGCTACCGCCAACGCTACCTCGACCTCCTCGCCAACCCGGAGAGCCGTGAGGTCTTCCGCAAACGCGCGCACCTGCTCCAGGCGCTGCGCCGCTTCTTCGGCGCACGCGGCTTCCTCGAGGTCGAGACGCCGATGATGCAGGCCATCGCGGGGGGCGCGCTCGCCCGTCCGTTCGTGACCCATCACAACACGCTGGACATCGACCTCTACCTGCGGATCGCGCCCGAGCTGTATCTCAAGCGGCTGGTCGTGGGCGGCATCGACCGCGTCTTCGAGCTGAACCGCAACTTCCGGAACGAAGGGATGTCGACGGAGCACAACCCGGAGTTCACGATGCTCGAGTTCTACCAGGCCTACGCGACGTACACCGACCTCATGGATCTCACCGAGGAGCTCTTCGCCGAGCTCGCGCGCGAGGTCGCCGGTGGGCTCGTCGTCCCCTGGGGCGAGCACATGATCGACCTGACGCCGCCGTGGACGCGCCTCACGGTGAAGGAGGCCGTCGCCCGGCATACCGGCCTCCCAGCCGCCGACGTCGACGATCCGGCGAGGCTCCGCGCCTACGCGGCGCAGCACGGGATCCCGCTTCCCGACGGCGCGCCCTACGGCAAGGTCCTGATCGAGATCTTCGAGAAGACCGCCGAGCACCGCCTGATCCAGCCGACGTTCGTCACGGCGTATCCGGTCGAGGTTTCGCCGCTCGCGCGCTCCAACGACGCCGACCCGACGCTCGTGGACCGCTTCGAGCTCATCGTGGCCGGGCGCGAGCTCGCCAACGGCTTCTCGGAGCTGAACGACCCCGCGGAACAGCGGGCCCGCTTCGAGATGCAGCTCACGGCCAAGAGCGGCGGCGACGACGAGGCGCACGCAATGGACGAGGACTACGTGCGGGCGCTCGAGCACGGCATGCCGCCGACCGCGGGCGAGGGCATCGGCATCGACCGGCTCGCGATGCTGCTCACCAACTCGGCGTCGATCCGCGACGTGATCCTCTTCCCGCAGATGCGCCCGGAGCGGCGCTGAGCCGCCCCCAGGGCCCCCCGTGCGCTACGAGCTGATGGTCGGGCTGCGCTACCTGCGCGCCAAACGCTCCGAGGCGTTCATCTCGCTCATCACGGTGATCTCGATCGTCGGCGTCATGATCGGCGTGATGACGCTCAACATCGTCCTCGCCGTGATGACCGGCTTCGAGGAGGATCTGCGCGACCGCATCCTCGGCTTCAACCCGCACATCGTGCTGGTGTCGTACGCCGGAACCATCGCGCACCCCGACGAGATCGTCCGCAAGGTGAAGGAGACCCCCGGCGTCGCCGCGGCCGCGCCCCTCGTCTACAGCCAGGTGATGCTGAGCAGCGGCCAGAGCGTCTCGGGCGTCGTCGTGCGCGGCGTCCCGCCCGACATGGAGGAGGCGGTCGTCGACCTGAAGGCGCATCTCACCAGCGGCTCGCTCGCCGGGCTCGGCGCCCCCTTCGAAGTGCCGGTCGAGGGCGAGAAAGACGCCGACAAGGACGGCCGCGTCGACACGACGACCCTCACCGGCGTGATCCTCGGCGGCGAGCTCGCGAAGCAGCTCGGGCTCGCGGTCGGCGACCCCGTGAGCGTCGTGTCGCCGCTCGGCACGCCGTCGCCGGTCGGGCCGATCCCGAAGGTGAAGCGCTTCGTCCTCGCGGGCACCTTCGACTCCGGCATGTACGACTACGACTCCGGCCTCCTCTACATGGACATCGCCGACGCCCAGAAGTTCTTCGGCCTCGGCGACGCGATCACCGGTGTCGAGATCCGGGTGACGGACCTCTACGGCGCCGAGCAGGTGGCGCGCCGGCTGGAGCAGACCCTCGGTACGCCGTTCCGCGCCCGCGACTGGATGGAGGTGAACCGCAACCTCTTCCTCGCCTTCCGGCTCGAGAAGGTCGTCTACTTCATCGTGCTGACGCTGATCGTCCTGGTCGCGGCCTTCAACATCGTCGCCACCCTCATCATGGTGGTCATGGAGAAGCGGAAGGACATCGCGATCCTCAAGTCGATGGGCGCCACCGACCGCTCGATCGCCCGCATCTTCATGTTGAAGGGACTCATCATCGGCGTCGTGGGCACGCTTCTCGGCGTGGTCGGCGGATACGCGGGCTGCTGGCTGCTGCGGCACTACCAGTTCGTCGAGCTGCCGAAGGATGTCTTCTACGTTTCGACGCTGCCGGTCCGAGTCTACGGCGAGAACTTCGCGACGGTCGCCCTGGTCTCCGTCGTCATCTGCCTGCTGGCCACGATCTACCCCGCGCGACAGGCGGCGGGACTGGCGCCCGTGGAGGTGATCCGCTACGAGTAGGCGCCATTGATCGCCCTCCGCAATCTTTCGAAGGAGTACGTCGACGGACCGCGGGTGGTGCGGGTGCTTTCCGGTCTCGATCTGGAGATCGGGCAGGGAGAACGAGTCGCGATCGTGGGAGAGTCGGGGGTGGGGAAGAGTACGCTGCTGCACATCGTGGGCACGCTCGATCGACCGACGGGAGGCGAGGTGTGGTTCGACGGTGAAAACCTCACGAGCAAGAGCGATCGCGAACTCGCCCATTTCCGCAACCGCGAGATCGGCTTCATCTTCCAGTTCCATCACCTGCTGCCCGACTTCACGGCCCTCGAGAACGTCATGATGCCCGCGCTGATCGCCGGCACCGCCACGGAGCCCGCCCGCAAGCGCGCGACCGAGCTCCTCGAGCGGGTCGGGCTCGCCGAGCGCCTCGACCACAAGCCGGGCGAGCTCTCCGGGGGCGAGCAACAGCGCGTGGCGGTCGCCCGCGCCCTCGTGCAGGAGCCCCGCGCCGTCCTGGCGGACGAGCCGACGGGCAACCTCGATCCGGTCACCGGCGAAGGCGTGCAGAACCTCCTGCTGGAGCTGAACCGCGAGCACGCCATCACGCTCGTCGTCGTCACCCACAGCGCGAGCCTCGCGGGCGCGATGGACCGGACGCTCAGGCTGCGCGCCGGCCGGATCGCGGGCGACACGCCGCGCGCGGCGGCCGTCTGACGATGCGCAACGCTTCGGAGGTGGGGATGGGGAGCCCGACGATGATCCCGAGGCTGGTGGCCCTCGTCTGCGCCGGCGTCCTCGCCGGCGCGGCGCCGGCGAGCGCGCGGCCGGCGACGGCCGCGGCCGCGACCCGCCCGGCCCACGACCGCGTGGCGGCGGTGCGCATCGAGGGCAACGCCCGGGTCGACGAGGAGGCCATCCGCATCCACATCCAGACCCGAGCCGGCCAGGCGCTCGAGCGCGGCACGATCGACACCGACGTGCGCGCCATCTACGCGATGGGCTTCTTCGAGACCGTCGACGTCGAGCGCCTCGACGAGGCCGAGGGCATCGTCGTCGTCTACCGCGTCCGCGAGCGGCCGCAGATCACGAGCGTCGCGATCGAGGGCACCAAGAAGCTCCGCAGCGAAGACGTCGAAGCGGCGCTCAAGATCCGTCCCCACACCATCCTCGACACCGAGAAGATGCGCCGAGGCATCGCCGACGCCAAGAAGCTCTACGAAGAGAAGGGCTACCTCGACGCCGCGATCACGCCGAAGACCGAGCCCGTCGCCGGAGCCGCGAACGAGGTCGCGCTCACCTACGTGGTCGACGAGGGGAAGATCGTCCGCATCCAGGAGATCGAGATCGAGGGCAACACCGCCTTCAGCGACCGCAAGCTGAAGCGCGTGATGACGACGAGCGAGGAGAACCTCCTGTCGCGCTTCACCGGCGCCGGCGTGCTCAACGCCGAGGCTCTCAAGACCGACACCGAGCGGCTCACCGCCTTCTACTACGACGACGGCTACATCACGGTGCGCGTCGACGAGCCCAAGGTCGAGCGCCGTGAGGACGGCCTCTACGTCACGATCAAGGTCGCGGAGGGCGACCAGTTCAAGGTCGGCGCGATCGGCTTCAAGGGCGACGTCCGCGAGGATCTCAGCCTGAGCAAGGACCTCGACCTGGCGACCGGCGACGTCTTCCGCTCCAGCAAGCTCCGTCAGGACATCCTGAAGATCACCGACAAGTACGGCGACGTCGGCTACGCCTTCGTCAACATCGAGCCCGAAACCGAGATCGATCAGGACAAGAAGGTCGTCGACGTCACCTACAAGATCGACCAGGGTCCCGAGGTCACGATCGACAAGATCCTCATCACGGGCAACACCAAGACGCGCGACAAGGTGCTGCGGCGCGAGCTCAAGGTCGAGGAGCAGGAGCGCTTCTCCGGCACCAAGCTCAAGAAGAGCCGCGACGCGCTGAA
>JADLHM010000103.1 GCA_020848745.1 Deltaproteobacteria bacterium
CGAGCTCGTGCGCCGGGATGCGCTGCCCCGGCTGCCCGAGGAGCGCCGCCAGATAGACGAAACCGCGCGTACCGCGTACCCGGAAGTCCCTGCCCTGATATGCGATCGCCCACACGTCGCCCTCGCAGCGGAAGACGTTCGGCGCCTCGACGTCCGCAGTGACCGGTTCGAGCGCGCCGCGGTGCTCCGGAGCCTCGCCACTCCCGCCCGCGTCGAAGGCCTCGATCGGGCGCAAGAACCCGGGAAGCACGAGCGTGCCGACCGACCGGGCGCTCACCCCGAGCTCGGCCAGTACGCGCCGCGTGACGAGCACCTGCCCCGGGCTCGCCGTCGCCGCGAGCGCAGCGGCGAGCTCGGTGACGATGCCCACGACGCCGTAGTCGAGGCGGCTCGCGAAGCCGATCGTGCCGATCGTCGCGTAGCCGATCGCGACGCCGACCACGAAGTCGAGGTCGTAGCCGCGCGCCCGCCAGCGCGTCGCGAGCGCGTCCGTGGAGGTCGCGCGCATGGCGAGGGCGAGGTCGACGGCGCGCCGGGCGGCGTCCGGGACGGGAACCGGGTCGTTGAAGAGGACCGTCATGGCGTCGCCGCTGAAGCGCTCCAGCGTGCCGCCGGAGCCGTCCACGAGCGCCCCCATCGCCCCATGGTAGTCGCGCAGCACCGCCATCAGCTCCTCGGGCTCGGCGCTCTCGGCAAACGCGGTGAAGCCGCGGAGCGCCGCGGCGAGCACGGTCACCTCGGCGCGGTGCGCCCGGAGCGGGTCGACGGCGTCGGCCGCGACGAGGCGCTCGGCGACCGCCGGCGCGAAGAAGCGCTTCAGCCGTGCCAGGCGCGCCAGCTCGTCGACCTGCGCCCGCACCTGCGCCTCGAGACCCGCGTTCAGCCCGGCGAGCTCCGCGGCCTGCCGCTCCACGCGTTCGTGCAGCGTCCGGATGCGGAGCAGCGAGCGCACGCGCGCCAGGAGCTCGTCAGGATCGACCGGCTTCGAAAGAAAGTCGTCGGCGCCGGCCTCGATGCCGCGCACCCGCTCCGCGCGCGGATCGACCGCCGTCACCATGACGATCGGGAGCGTCGCGGTCCGGGCCTCGGCACGGAGCGCGCGGCAGACCTGGTAGCCGCTCATGCCCGGCATCACGACGTCGAGGAGCATGAGGTCCGGAGGCTCGCGCGCGAGCGCCTCCTCGCCGGACGCCGCGGTCGCGACCTCGTGGCCCTCGGCGCGCAGGAGGTCGGCGAGAAGCTTCGCGTTTCGCGGGTCGTCGTCGACGACCAGAATGCGCCGCGACGGTGCGCCGTCGGTCACGACCGCTCTCCCTGCGTCCGGTCGAGCACGGCGCGGACCTCGTCGAGGATCTGGTCGATGTCGAGGGGCTTCACGAAGCATCCGTCGAAGCCGGCGCCGACGATCGCCGCGCGCTCGAGCGGCATGGCGGACGCGGTCACCGCGACGACCGGCGTCGCGGCGGTACGGCCATCCGCCCGGAGCGCCCGCAGCGCCGCCACACCGTCCATTCCCGGCAGGTGGACGTCCATGAGGATCAAGGCCGGTGTGGATCCGGTCCACGCGAGCTCGAGGCCGCGCTCGGCGGTCGTCGCCTCGACCGTCTGGTAGCCCTCGACCCGCAGTACGTCGCGCAGGAGCTTCAGGTTCAGGGCGTTGTCCTCGACGATCAGGATCCGCTCGTGCGCCATCGTTGCACCAGAGCATCCTCGCGCCCGCCGGACAACGCCTCGCGCGCCGGCGCCGGGAGCGTGAACGTGAACGTGCTGCCGCCACCGACGGCGCTCGCCAGCGTGATGCGCCCGCCGTGCAACTCCACCAGGCGCTGTACCAGCGCGAGTCCGAGGCCGGTCCCTTCCCGCCGGCCTTCGCGCGTTCCCGCCTGCTGGAAAGGCTCGAACACCCGCGCCCGGTCCTGCGGAGCGATCCCGATGCCGTCGTCGCTGACCGCGATCACCACGGCGCCCGCCTCCCGGGTCGCGCGCACGGTGACCGTCCCCCCCGCGGGCGTGAACTTCACGGCGTTCGCGAGCAGGTTGATGAGGATCTGGCGCACTCTTCGCGCGTCGCCGATCCATTCCCCGATCCCCGCGTCGACGTCGGTCGCGAGCCGGATCTCCCCGCGCGCAGCGCGCTCGCGCACGAGCAGCAGCGACTGCTCGATTGCCGTCCGCACATCGAACGGCGCGGGCTCGAGCTCGAGCCGGCCCGCCTCGATGCGCGACAGATCCAGGATGTCGTCGATCAGCGACAGGAGATGTTGCCCCGAACCGTGGATGTCCTCCAGGTACTCGGCCTGCTTCTCGCTGAGCCCGCCGAACACGCGGCGGAGCAGCACGCGCGAGAATCCGATGACGGCGTTCAGCGGCGTCCGCAGCTCGTGCGACATGTGCGCCAGGAACTCCGACTTGTGCCGGTTCGCCGCCTCGACCTCCGCCGAGCGCCGCTCGAGCTCGCGGAGCAGCCGCTCCTTTTCTCCGAGGCTCTCGGCGAGCGCGCCCTGCAGGAGCTGCACGCGGTCGGCGAGGACGAGGGCCAGGGTGAGCGCCGTCGAGAAGACGCCGAGCTGCATGGCGTGCGTCGCGACCCAGGTGCCGGGCACGAGTCCGAAACCGCGCGCCGTGTGCACGACGACCGCGAGCCCGATGCCGCCCCACGCGAGCAGATAGAAGCGCGCCGCCCGATACCCGCGGCGCCAAGCCACGACCGCCGCCGGGAGGAACGTGAGCGCGATCGACACGATGACGACCCCGACGACGCGGATCATGGCCGGGATGCTGACCGCGAAGCAGAGCGCGAGCACCGCCGTGAGCGGCCACGCGACCCGGCGCAGCCAGCGGTCGAGGGTCGGCAGGTAGCGCCAGGTGACCAGGAAGCGCCGCGAGAAGAGGCCCGACGCCACCCCCGAGACGCCCGCGAAGAAGTGCAGCGAGCGCAGCGCCCACGCCGGCGAGCCCGGCCAGAGGTACTGATAGGCGAAACCGTCGAGGCAGAGCTGGTAGAAGGCGAAGCCGGTGATCGTGGCGACGTACAGCAGGTAGACCGCGTCGCGGATCGCGAAGAACTGGATCAAGTTGTAGAGCACGAGCGCCGAGAGCGCGCCGTAGTAGAAGCCGTAACCGAGGCTCTCGGTCGTTTGCGCCGCGGCGAAGGCGCTTCCCGACCAGAGCACCGGCGAGAGCAGCATCGTGTCGTCGCCCGCCACGCGCAGGTAGTACGTCGTCGTCTCGCCCGCCCGGGTCGGCAGGCTGAAGACCGGCGTGCGGTGCGCGATCTCCCACGCCGCAAACGGCACGCGTTCCCCGGCGCTCGCGACGACGAAGCCGCCGGCGCCGTCGGGCGCCCAGCGATCGATGTGGTCGACGACCGCCCACGGCAGCTCGACGAGCCAGCGCTCGGCGTGCGACGCTACGCCCGACGCCTCCGGGGCCCGCAGGCGCACCCTGAGCCACCACGCGGAACGCGTGAGGCCGGCGTTGAACCCGTCGCCCGGGCTCGGCGTGAAACGATCCGCGAACGCCGGCGACGCGACGTCCGCGATCGTCCAGGTCCCCGCGCGATCCTCGAGGAGCCCGACCGCCGCGCCGAGCGCGAGCGGCGTCCGCACCGTGGCGAGCGCGACCGCCTCCTGCGCGTCCGCGCGGGAGGCGAGCACGGCGGCGAGGGCGGCGAGCGCGAGCGCGGACGCGGGATGCATGCGCGACGACCATGCGTCGAGCGCCTCCCGCCGCGCAAGCGCGGATCGCCGCCCGCGCCGAGGTCGGCCGCCCGCGCGGCCTACGTCCGGGATCGGCATCCTCCCGCGCCGGCCGGATGGGCATGCCGCCGTGACCGTGCTAGCGCAGCCGGCATGTCGATCACGCTCTCCTGCGCCTTCGCCACCTCCGAACGGAGCCACGAGCACGCCCGCATTGCCGAGGAGCTCGGCTACGCGCACGCCTGGTTCTACGACTCTCCCGCCCTCTATTCCGACGTCTGGGCGCAACTCTGCCGCGCCGCCGAGCGCACCACCCGGATCGGCCTCGGGCCCGGAGTCCTGGTCCCGAGCCTCCGTCATCCCATGGTGAACGCGGCGGCGATCGCGACCCTGGTCGGCATCGCGGGCGAAGCGCGCGTCGCGATCGCGATCGGCTCCGGCTTCACCGGGCGTTTCACGCTCGGGCAGCGCCCGATGAAGTGGACCGACGTCGTCGCCTACGTCCGGACGCTGCGCGCGCTCCTCGCCGGCGAGCAGGTCGAGTGGGACGGCGGCCTCCTCCAGATGCTGCACCCCGCGGAGTACGGCGCGCCCCGGCCGATCCGCGTCCCGATCGTCATCGCCGCCGCGGGACCCAAGGGCATTGCCGCCGCCAAGCAGCACGGCGACGGCGCCTTCGGCGCGCCGATGCCCATCCCGGGGTTCGCGCGCAGCATCGTATTGACCTTCGGCACCGTGCTCCGCGACGGCGAAACGCCGGGCGCCGAGCGCGTGCTGGCAGCCGCCGGCCACGCCGCGCCCGTCCTCTTTCACTTCGCCATGGAGAACGGTCGCCTCGACCTGCTGCCGAACGGCGCGGCCTGGGCGGCGGCGTACGCCGACGTTCCGGCGAAGGCGCGCCACCTCGCCCTCCACGACCGCCACCTGATCGAGGTCAACGAGCGCGACCGGCCGTTCGTGACCGCCGAGCTGCTGGCGCAAAACGGGCTCGCCCTCGATGCTGCCGGCTGGCGGGATCGCGTGGCGATGCTGGAGTCGATGGGCGCGACCGAGATCGCCTACCAGCCCGCCGGACCGGACATCCCGGGCGAGCTCGAACGCTTCGCCGCCGCGATCCGCGGTTGACCACTTTCACAGGAGATTTCGCGAGGACCCAGAGCTGAAAACGTGGCACATCGCAGCCGATTTCATGGTACGAAGAAGAGCAGATGACCGCCCGAAAGATCGTGACTCGGATGTTGCGCGGCGGCCAGCCAGACGACGGCGAGTTCGATCGCCAATTTTGGCGCAGCGCTGGGCCCGAACGCATCTTGGACGCCGCCTGGCAGATGGTTCTGGAAGCGCGTAATTGGCAAGGAAAAGATGGCGACGAACCCAGACTTCAAAGATCTGTTTGCAAGCTTCAACGACGCCGCCGTTGAGTACCTGGTCGTTGGCGCCCATGCGGTGATGGTTTTTACGGAGCCTCGCTACACAAAGGATCTGGACCTTTGGGTTCGTCCGAGCGCTATCAATGCCAAGCGGGTGCTCCGGGCGTTGGCAGCCTTTGGCGCTCCATTGCAGGGGCTGAGCGAGACTGATTTTTCCTCGGAAGGAACGATCTTTCAGATGGGTGTTGCGCCCAATCGGATCGACGTCATCACCACCGTTGATGGCCTGCGCTTCGAAGATTCGTTCTCGAGAGCGCTGCGCACGACCTACGGAGGGGTGCCCATTTCCGTCTTGGGCGCCGACGATCTGGTGATCAACAAACGCACCGTGGCGCGACCGCAAGACCTGCTCGACCTGGAACGCCTGGAGCGGGCGCTTCGAAAACCCGACTGAACACGCATCCAGTCAGCGCCCGGTGAACTTCGGGGGGCGCTTCTCGGCGAACGCCTTCGGGCCCTCCGCCGCGTCGGCGGAGGCGAAGACGCGGGCGCCGAGCGCCTTCTCGAGCACGAAGCCCGACTCGAGGCCGAGCGCGCGCACCGCGATCTCCTTCGCGGTCTTCACCGCGAGCGGGCCGTTCTTGCAGATGGTCTCTGCCCATTTGACCGCAGTCGGCAACACCTCGGCGGCCGGCACGACGGCGTTGACCAGGCCGACGTCGTAGGCGCGCTTGGCGTCGATCGGCCGTCCCATCAGCAACAGCTCCATCGCCACCGCCCACGGGATCTGGCGCGGCAGCCGGATGTGCGAGCCGCCGGTCGGGATGATGCCCCAGCGCACTTCCCCGAGTCCGAAGGTCGCGTGCTCGGCGGCGATGCGGAGGTCGGTACCCTGCAGGAACTCGAGGCCGCCGGCGATGCAGAAGCCGTTCACCGCGGCGATGATGGGCTTGAAGACGTCCGAGAAGGGCCGCTTGGTGTGGTCGCCGTAGCCGAGGTCGTCGCCCTCGGCCATCGCCGGGATGGCTTCCTTCAGGTCCATGCCGGCGCAGAACGATTTCTCGCCCGCGGCGGCGAGGATCGCGACCCAGAGATCCGGGTCGGCGTTGAAGTCGGCGAAGGCGGCGTCCATGCCGCGCAGCATGTCGGCGGTGAACGCGTTCATCGCCTCGGGACGGTTGATGGTGACGATCGCGATGCGGTCGCGCTTCTCGTAGAGCATCGTCGGCGGCAGCGTCGGCGGCGTCCTCTTCATTCGGAGTCCTTTCAGGCGAACGGTGGCAGCGGTGGCGCGCGCTCAAGCGCGGCGGAACTTCGGGAGCGTCACCTCGGGGGAGGCCGCCACGAACACGACCTCGACCGGCATGTCGATCGCGAGCGCGTCGGGCGGGCAGTCGACCATGAGGCTCACGAGCCGGACGCCCTCCTCCATCTCGACGACGACCGGCGCGTACGGAGCGTCGGCCGCGAAGCCGGGGTGCATCGCGCGCGCCGCGACCGTCCAGGTGAAGATGCGGCCGCGGCCGCTCGAGCGCGTCCATGACCAGGCGGCGCCACCGCACGCGGCGCAGATCTCGCGCGGCACGTGGCGCCAGGCACCGCACGCGTCGCAACGCTGGAAGCGCAACTCGCCCTGCGCGCACCAGGCGTAGAATTCTCCTGTCAGGCCCTGCAGGGCGGGCAGCGGTCGCGGCGTTGCGGCAGGCTCGCTCATCGGTCGGTCCTCGTCATGCGCGGCGGAGAATGGCGATCGAGCCGTCGCCGAAATCGCCCCAGCCGGTCACGACACCGAGCTCGGCATCCGCGACCTGACGCTCGCCGCCGTCGCCGCGGAGCTGCCGCACCGCCTCCGTGACGTGGCTCATGCCGAGCACGTGCGCTTCGGAAAGCAGCCCGCCGTGGGTGTTCACGGGAAGCGCGCCGCCGAGCTCGATCGTGCCGCCCTCGACGAAGGCGCCGCCCTCGCCGCGGCCGCAGAACCCGGTCTCCTCGATCTGCTGCAAGACCTCGAAGGTGAAGCAGTCGTAAATCTCGGCGAAGTCGACGTCGGCCGGCGTGATCCCGGCCATGGCGAACGCGCGCGGCGCCGCGATCGTGAGGCCGGTCTCGAACAGGTCCTTCCGGTTGGTGATCTCGTCGGCGGGATAGGGCTGCGCCGCCGCGACCCCGAGGATGGACACCGGACGCCGGCGGAGGTCGCGGGCTCGCTCCTTGGTCGTGACGACCACGGCCGCCGCGCCGTCGGTCTCGAGACAGCAGTCGAAGAGGCGATACGGCGCCGTGATCATCGGCGACGCGAGATAGGCCTCCATGGTGAGCGGCTTGTCCTTCATCACGGCGCCCGGGTTCAGCTGCGCGTGCTTGCGCATGGCGATCGCGATCGCGCCGAGCTGCTCGGGCTGCGTCCCGAACTCGTGCATGTGGCGACGCGCGATCAGCGCGTACCACTGCGGCGGCGCGGTCAGGCCGTAGGGCATGTAGTAGTCGCGCGCGATCGCGCCCCCCGGCAGCGACGACACGTCCATCGCGACCGTCTCGCGGGCCCGTCGTCCCGAGTAGCCGTTCCACCCCGCCGGCAGGAGCACGTAGTCCGCGACGCCGCTCACGACCGCGGCGGCCGCGACCTGCAGCGACGCCACCGGCGCGGCCCCGCCCATGTGCACGGTGGTCGCGAAGCGCAGGCTCGCGATGCCGAGATTGGCGGCGAGCTCCTCGGCGCTTCCGAGGTTCGGAAACGGCATGACGCCGTCGAGCTGGCGCGGCGAGAGGCCGGCGTCGGCGAGCGCCGCGAGGGAAGCTTCGAGCTGGATCCCGAGCTGCGTCTTCCCGGAGCCCGGCGCGCGACAATACGCGGTCTCGCCGATGCCGACGATGCAGGCGCGATCGGAAAGGGACGTCGCCATGGCGAGCCGACATAGCCGATCACTCGTGCGCGTGCCACCGACCCGCGCGCACGGGTAGTGGGTCAGTTCGATGGGGGGCGACGCGGGACGAAGCCGATCCGTCTTCGTCGCCGGCCCGGCGCGCCCGAACTCGCTCGCTCCGCTCGCTCGAACAGCGGGCGCGCTGATCGGGCCGACTCCTCGCCGGATGCCTCGGCTCGCGTCCCGACGTCGCCCCCCATCGAACTGACCCACTACCCGCGCACGTGGGGTCACTCCGCCAGGAGCTTGGCGAGCGCGTCCAGGCTGACGGGTTTCACCAGGTGGGCGTGGAAGCCCGCCTCGATGGCACGCGCCTGGTCCTCGGGAAGCCCGTAGCCGGTGAGCGCCACGAGCTTCGTGCGGGCGGCGGCACCGGCGGCGCGGGCGCGGCGCGCGACCTCGTAGCCGTCGATCCCGGGCAGGCCGACGTCGACGAGCGCCACGTCGGGTGGCGCGTCCACGAGCGCGGCGAGCCCCGCGACGCCGTCCGCCGCCGACCGCACGCGATGCCCCGCGAGCGTCAGGAGCTCGCAGAGCGCTTCGCGGGCGTCGTCGTCGTCCTCGACGACGAGCACGTCGCGCCCCGCGGCGCCCCCGCGCCGCGGCCGTGCCGCGATGCTCCGTCCCACGACCGAGGCCGCGATCACGCCGATCACGATCGACGCCGGGAACCCGCCGCCGAAAAACAGCGCCGAGCGCCACACGGCAGCGTCGACCAGCGCGAGCGGCAGCAACGCCGCGGCGGCGAGCAGGAACAGCCGACGTCGCAGGGGGCACATGCGCGGCCTCCTACATGCCAGACGCCCTCGTCGTTGCGCCACTCACCCGTGGCGCAGCCGTTCCACCGCCTCGCCGAACGCCGCGAGCGTCCACGCGATCTCCTCGTCGCCGTGCGCCGTCGACAGGAAGAACTTCTCGTGCGCCTTGACGACGCCGGCCTCGAGCAGATGCGCGGTGAACGCGGCGGCGCGCGCGTGGTTGGCCGCGAGGGCGCTCCGATGATCGACGACGGGCGCGGCCGCGAACCACGGCTGGAAGACCGCCGGCTCGCCCTGAACGTGCGCGGGGATCCCCGCGTCGTCGCACATGCCCTGCAAGGCGCTCATGAGGCGCCGTCCGGTCGCCTCGAGATCCGGATAGATCCCGGGGCGGCGGAGCTCGGCGATGCAGGCGAGCGCCGCCGCCGCCGAGACCGGATTGCCGCTGTAGGTGCCGGTGAGCAGCACGCCGTCGCCGGTCGTCCGCCGCTCCGGGTCGGCGAGCGCCAGGATCTCGCGCCGGCCGCAGACGACGCCGAGCGGATGGCCGCCGGAGATGCTCTTCCCGAGCGCGCAGAGATCGGGGGTCACGCCGTAGCGGCTCTGCGCGCCGCCGAGGCCGAGCCGGAAGCCCGTCACGACCTCGTCGAAGACCAGGACGATGCCGTAGTGCGCCGTGATCCGCCGGAGTTCGGCCAGGAATCCCGGGCGCGGCGCGATCGTGCGTTGCAGCGGCTCCACGATCACCGCGGCGATCCGGTCGTGGTGGCGCTCGATGATGGCGCTCGCCGTCGCGATGTCGTTGAACGGCGCGACGAGCACGTCGGCGGCCGTGCTCGCCGGGATGCCCCGCGAGCCGGGCACCGCGGCGGGGAACGGCGCGGGCGCGTGCGTCCACTGGGTGCTCATCAAGGCCGCGTCGTGCATCCCGTGATAGGCGCCCTCGAACTTCAGGATCACGTCGCGGCCACGAAAGGCACGCGCCAGCCGGAGCGCGTAGTAGGTCGCTTCCGAGCCCGTGCTGTGGAACGTCACCGCCTCGGCGCACGGCACGAGCTCGACGAGCGCCGCGGCGAGCCGGATCGCCGGCTCGCTCACGAGGAGGTAGCTCGTGCCGCGCTCGAGCTGTTCGGCGACCGCCGCGACCACCGCCGGATGCGCGTGCCCGAGGAACAGCGGCCCCGAGCCGAGCAGGTAGTCGACGTACTCGTTGCCGCTCGTATCGACGAACCGGGCCCCGTGCGCGCTCGCGACCACCATCGCATCCTCGGGGCGGCCCGAGGGGCTCCGCACCCCGCTCGGCAGGAGCCGCCGCGCCGTCGCCAGCAGCTCCGTCTCGCGGGCGCCGCGTGTCCGCCGTAGGCTCATGTGCGTCCCGCGGGGCATGCCACACCTGCGATGGAGCCGGTGCGCACCGAGGCTCAGCGCGCCGGCGTCGGCGCGTCGCCCCCGAGATCGAAGTGTCCGATGTACGCGGCGAAGCGCTCGCGCACGCGCGCCGGCGGGAGATCGAGCCCGTCGTCGATCCGCCGCGGCGCGGCATACGCTCCGTCAGGATCGCCCTCCTGCCATGCCCGCATGCGCGCCTCGGCCTCCACCGAGAGCTCCATCCCGAACCGGTCGTAGATCGCTCGCACCGAGGCGATCGGGTCCGCCACGAAGTCGCGGAAGAACACGTCGTGGAACTGCGCCGGGTCGTGGCGTGCGCGCGTCGCCATCGCGCGCTCCGCGGCGGCCGCCCACACCTCGAGCTGCTCGCTCGCGATCGCGGCGCGGTCGATGTCGCGCTCGTAGATGGCGCGGAAGCCGGCGATCAGCTCCACGTATGACGCCATCACCTGCGCCGGGTCGCGGTGGGTCTGCACGATGCAGGCATCGGGATGGGCGGTGAGGAGCGCATCCAGGTGCTTCAGGTGCACGGGATACTTCAGCACCCAGCGCCGCGGATCGTCGCCGCCGACGAGCCCGAGCAGACGCCGATGGCGGCGATAGGTCTCGAGGTGCCGCCCGTTCTCGTACCAGGCGACGTACGACGGCACCGTCGCGTTCACCTCGAAGGAATCGTCGGTGAAGCTCTGCGCGAGGAAGTGGCGGCACTCCTCCGCCAGATCCGGCATCATCAGATGGATCTTCCGCAGGCCCGGATCGAACGCGTACATGGCTTCGATCTCGGCGCCGGCGGCGCGGAAGGCGGGATCGGCACCCCAGCCGGCGAGCAGCGGCCGCCGGCGCGGGCGCGCCGCGAGCCAGTACTCCAGCACCTGCACCGCCGGATCCTGGGCGAGCAGATGGTGGAGCGCGGTGCTGCCGGTGCGCACGAGGCCGAGCACCACGATCGGCCGCCGGATGGCGTCGGCGGCCGCCGCGACTCCCGGGGCCTTCAGCCCCGCCTCCGAGCGGAGCCGCGTGGCGAGGAGCCCGACGAGATGCGCGCGCGCCGCCGCCCGGCCCGTGTCGTGGAAGCGCGCTTCCCGATCGTAGGCGTCGAGGATGCGCCCGAAGGCCTCGCGATACGACGGGTCGCCGAAGTCGTCGCAGCCGGCGGCGGCGATCGCCTCCTCGTGCAGCATCGCGTCGCTCGCGCGGAAGGACGCCGCCGCGCTCATCGTCCGAGTGGAGCGGCCGCGCGCGCGAGCCAGGCAGCGTCGGCCGCGTCGAGGTCGGGCGTCAACGCCGCCAGCACGGCGGCGTGGTAGTCGTCGACCCACGCGCGTTCCTGCGGCCCGAGCGCGGCGACGTCGATCAGGCGGCGCTCGAGCGGCGCCACCGTCAGCGTCTCGAACGCGAGCGTCCGGAGCTCCGCGCCTTCGGGCTGCGGCTCCGCCTCGATGACGACGACGAGGTTCTCGATGCGGATGCCGAAGGCATCTGGCTTGTAGTAGCCGGGCTCGACAGACAGGACCATGCCGGGCTCGAGCTTCACCTCGGTCGACCGCTTGGAGATGCTCTGCGGCCCCTCGTGGACCGAGAGATAGCTGCCGACGCCGTGGCCGGTGCCGTGATCGAAGTCGACGCCGCTCGCCCAGAGGAACTGCCGCGCCAGCGGGTCGAGCTGCGCGCCGGTCGTGCCGAACGGGAAGCGCGCCCGGCTCACGGCGATCATCCCGCGCAGCACCTCGGTGTAGCGGCGCCGCATCTCGGCGGTCGGGGCTCCCAGCATCACGACCCGCGTCACGTCGGTCGTCCCGTCGAGGTACTGACCGCCGCTGTCGACGAGATAGAGGTCGTCGGCGGCGACGACGCGCGCCTGGTCGGCGGCGACGCGATAGTGCGGCTGCGCCGCGTTGCCGCCGAGCGCCGATATCGTGTCGAAGCTCGGGCCCCGGTAGCGCGCGCCGCGCGCGCGCAGCGCGCCCAGCACCTCGGCGAGCGTCCACTCCGACTCGCCGACCCGCGAAGCCGCGTCGAGCCAGGCGAAGAACCGCACGAGCGCGACGCCGTCGCGATGGTGCGCGCGCCGCATGCCCTCGATCTCGACCGCGTTCTTCCGTGCCTTCGCCGCCTGGCACGGGTCGGCCCCGACGTCGACCGCCGCCCCGGCGGCTTCGAGCCGGTCGTGGAGGAACACGTTGCCCGTGCCGGCGTCGAGCCGCACCTTCTTGCCGCCGCACACCGCGAGCGCCTCCTCGAGGTCCGCCGGCGCCGCGATCGCGACCGCCCCGCCGCCGTCGCACTCGAGCGCGGCGCGCACCTCGACCCCGACCTTCGCCGGGTCGACGAAGAGCGTCGCCGCCGCGTCGGCCCGCAGGATGGCGTAGCCGAGCACGAACGGCGTCATCGGCACGTCGGCGCCCCGCACGTTGAAGAGCCAGGCGAGACTGTCGGACGCGGAGACGACGAGCGCGTCGAGCCCCGCCTTCGCGAGCTCCGCCGCCATGCGCACGCGCTTGGCGGCGGACGTCTCGCCCGCCACCGCGAGCGGATGGAGCACGACCGGGCTCCGCGGCGGTGGCGGCCGGTCCGCCCAGCAGCGATCGACGAGGTTCGGCTGGATCGCCACGAGCTCGACGCCGGGACCGGCGAGCGCCGTCCGGTGCCGCTTCACCTCGCCGACGGTGTGGAGCCGCGGGTCGAAGCCGACGCGGTCGCCCGCCGCGAGATGCTGCTTCACCCAGTCGAGGAAGGGCGTCTCGATGACGTGGCGATGCTCCCAGAACGCTGCGTCGCTCTGCTGCCGGACCTGGAGGACGTAACGGCCGTCGACGAAGACCGCGGCGTGGGCGCGGCCGATCACGGCGAGCCCGGCGCTGCCGCTGAAGCCGCTGATCCAGCGCAAACGCTCCTCGGATGCCGGGACGTACTCGTTCTGGTGCTCGTCGGCGCGCGGCACGAGATACGCCGCGATGCCGTGCTCGGCCATGGCGGCGCGGAGCGCTCCGAGCCGCCGCCCTTGCTCGCCGGGTCCCCGGAGAGGGTCCGCCCCGGCGCACCCGGAGAGTGCCGTGCGCTCGGAGAGTGTCACCCGCTCACCCCTTCTTCTTCACCCGCTTCGTCGGCTCGATCTTGGCGAGCTTGGCGAGATTGAGGCCGAGGAACTTCGCCCGCATGTCCTCGGTGATCTCCGGGTAGCCCCACTTCTCCTGGAGCTCCTCGGGCATCTGGAGATTCCGCACCCAATCGACCACGCGCGGCATGTCGTCGAAGGCGAGGTCGAGCCCCATCACGATCTTGTCCGGGCTCACCCATTGCAGCGCCTGGCCGATCATGTGGTAGCCGCGGTACGGGGCGCGCTGCAGCCACCCGATAATGCCGGAAAGGCTCAGGTACAGGTTCCTGTGCTTCCCGGCATAGCCCATCATTTCCTCGTGGTAGGGCCAGCCCATGTGGTACGCGATGACCTTGAGCTCGGGAAAGTCGAGGCAGACCTCGTCGAGAAGGAGCGGCAGCGTGTACTTCGTCGGCTGCGGGCAGACGTAGGCCATGCCCATGTGGATCGTGAGCGCGACGTCGAGCTCGCACGCCTTCTCGTAGAACGGCCAGAGCTGGCGGTCGTTGAGCGGTCCGTCCTCGGGCGCGTACACCTTGCAGAGTTTCGCGCCGCGCTCCTTCACGAGGTACTCGAGCTCCCAGATGGCGTTCTTCACGCCCCGCCGCATGATCGGACCGACGTTGCACTCGAGGTACATGCGGTCGGGATACGGGGCGATCTCCTCCAGGATGAAGCCGTTGGTGGACATGCAGGTAGCGTACCCCGCGACGTCCATCATCGACTCGCGGAGCGCGAAGCAGACGTCGACCCCGGCCTTGTCCATCCATTCGATGAGCGCGTGCGCCCGCGCCGGCGGCATGGCCGCTCCGCCCGCCAGGTCGCGGTTCGCCCACGCCCGGATCACGCCGTCGATGCTCTGCCACCAGCGCGTGAACCCCGGATAGTAGCTCATCTCGTGCATCGAATGGTCGTTCATGAAGTGGCACTCCGAGAGGGCCACGAAATGGTCGGTCGCCGTTGTGCTCACGCTGGTCTCCTTCGCGCGGGATTCGAATGGGATGCGGCGCTGCTTCTTAGCCCGGTCCGGGTCTCGTCGTCGAGCCGCCCCGCCCGCCGCCTACCTTGACCGCCCCGTGCCCCGTGGCTAGCGTGCGGCCGCTTCGACACTCCCCACGACGAGGTTCTCGCATGCGTACACCGATCTCGACGGCGCTCGCTCTCGCGGCGCTCCTCGCGCTCACCCCGACACCGACGCCGGCGGCGGATCCGGCGCCGTCCGCTTCGCCCGCCGGATCGATGGTGACGACCAAGAGCGGGCTCGAGTACGTCGAGACCAGTGCCGGCGAGGGCGCCACGCCGAAGAACGGGCAGACCGTCGTGGTCCTCTACGCGATCACCGCCGACGGCAAGACGATCGAGGGCAAGAACGGCGGCCGCACCTTCGAGTTCACGCTCGGCAAGAACCAGGCGCTGAAGGGCCTCGAGGAAGGCGTCTCGACGATGAAGGTCGGCGGCAAGCGCACCCTCCACGTCCCGCCCGCGCTCGGCTACGGCGCCGAGGGCGTTCCCGGACGCGTGCCCCCGCACGCGATCCTGCAGATCGACGTCGAGCTGAAGGCGATCCGCTAGCGTCGCGCCGCCTTCCCCTGCTGCAGGAGGGTCCAGAGGCGTTGCGGGCTCGCCGGCACCTCGCGGAGCTCGAGGCCGAGCGGCACGAGCGCGTCGTTGATGGCGCAGAGAATGGCGGCCGGCGTCGTGTGCATCGCGCCCTCGCCGCAGCCCTTGGCGCCGAGCGGCGTGAACGGTGACGGCGTGCAGAGCGCGCGCTTCTCCGTCATCGGGACCTCGTAGATCGTCGGCAGGAGGTAGTCCATGAACGTCGACGTGCGCAGCTGCCCGTCCTCGTCGTACACCGCCTCCTCGAGGAGCGCCGCGCCCACGCCCTGCGCGACGCCGCCCTGGGTCTGACCCTCGACGTTCGCCGGATTGAGGCGCGTGCCGCAGTCGTCCGCGATCCAGTACTTCCTGATGTGGACCTGGGCGGTCTCGACGTCCACCTCGACCAGCACGAGGTGACACGCGTTCGCGGCCGTGAGGTAGCTCTTGGCGCGGCCCTGATCGTCGGCGGGCGTCCTTCCGGGCGCGGTCCAGACGTAGGTCGCCTCGGGATTCGGGTCGACCCCCGGCGGCAAGAGGTCGCTGCGCGCGAGCATCGTCTGCGCGACTTCCTGGAACGGCATCGACGCCTCGGGCATGCCCTTCACGCCGATCCGCCCGTCGCGAAGCTCGACGTGCTCGGGCGTCGTCCGGAAGAGTCCCGCCGCGACCGCGACGAGCTTGTCGGTGAGCCGCCGCGCCGCACCGAGCACGGCGCCCGTGATCGCCACCCCGAGGCGGCTTCCGCCCGGCCCGAAGTGCGGTGGCGCCGCCAGCGTGTCGAGCGCGATGACCCGGACGTCGGCGATGTCAACCTTGAACCAATCGGCCAGCACCTGCGCCGCGACCGTGTACTGCCCTTGCCCTTCGAGGGCGAACCCGACCTTGATCGTGAGCTTGCCGAAGAGGTCGATGCCGACGGTCGCGCCTTCGGGCACGCCGGTGCCGGGCTGGCCCACGATCGCGTAGGCGTTCCAGTCGAAGACCCCGGGCTCGATCGTGTTCACGAGGCCAATGCCGAGATAGCGGCCCTCGGCGCGCAGGCGCGCCTGCTCGGCGCGCAGCGCCGGGTAGTCGGCCATCGCGAGCGCGGTCTCGAGCGCCGCCGCGTAGTCGCCGCTGTCGTACTCATTGCCGCTCGCGATCGTGTAGGGGAAGGCGTCGGGCGGAATGAAGTTCCGCCGACGGATCTCGGCCGGGTCGAGCGCGAGCTCGCGCGCCGCCAGATCCATCAGCTGCTCCAGCACCCAGTTGTGGGGCGGCGGACCCATGCCGCGGTACGGACTTCCCGGAAGCTTGTTCGTGGCGACGATCGTGAGGTCGTACTGCGCCGCGGGAATCGCGTAGCAGCCGGTGAAGCTGGTGAGCGGTTTCGCCGCGCTCACCGCCCCCCAACCCTCCGCCGTCGCGCCGAGGTCGTCGAGGAGCCGGACCCGGAATCCGAGCACCTTGCCCTGGGCGTCGAGCGCGACCGCCGCATCGTAGTGGCGGTCCCACGCCTGGCTCGCGCCGCCGGCGAGGTACTCCATGCGATCCTCGATCCATTTCACCGGCCGGCCGCCGGCCTTGCGCGAGAGCAGCGCCGTGATGTCGGTGCCGCGCGCCCCGCCCTTGCCCCCGAAGCTGCCGCCGTGCGGATGAGCGATGAACCGCACCTTGTTGAGCGGGAGGTTGAAGACCATCGCCCGCGCCATCGCGAAGTGGTGCTGCGCCTGGAAGCTGCCGCGGCACGTGAGCGTGCCCTCGAGCTCGTCCCATTGGCTCACGACCCCGAAGGTCTCGAGCGGGTTGGCGCCGAGCCGGTTCCAGCGGAACTCGCGCTGCACGACATGGGTCGCGCCGGCGAACGCGCCGTCGACGTCGCCCCACGTGAACAGCTTCCGCAGCATCACGTTGTCGCCGTTCTGCTCGAACACGAGCGGGCTTCCGACGTCGAGCGCCTTGCGCGCGTCGGCGACCGCCGGGAGCGGCTCGTACTCGACCGCGATCAGCTCGAGCGCGTCCTCCGCCACGTAACGGCTGACGGCCGCCACCGCCGCGACGGGCTCTCCGACGAACCGCGCCTTGTCGGTCGCGAGGCAATGGGTGCCCCAGCCCGGCGGCACGGTCATGACGGGATTCGACCAGCGCTTCGCGTCCTCGCCGGTGACGACCGCGACGACGCCCGGGAGCTTCTCCGCCTCGCTCGTGTCGACGGAGACGATCGTCGCGTGCGCGTGCGGGCTCCGCAGAATGGCGCAGTGGAGCATGCGCGGCAGCACGAGGTCGTCGATGAACTGCGTCCGGCCGGTCAGGAGCGCGGGATCCTCCAAGCGGTCGATCGGTCGGCCGACGTAGCGCGGCTCGCTGTTCGGAAGCTCCGCGACGCTCGTCGGAATGCCGGTGTCGCGCTCGCTCATTTCGTCCGCATCTTTTCGACGGCGACGTGCACGGCCTCGACGATGCTCTGGTAGCCCGTGCAACGGCAGATGTGCCCGCCGAGCGTGTCCGTGATCTCCTCGTCGGTCGGCGTGCTCGTGCGGCTGAGAAGCTCGTAGACGGAGATCATGAACCCGGGCGTACAGAAGCCGCACTGGAGGCCGTGCTTCTCGAGGAAGGCCCGCTGGATCGGGTGCAGCGTCGGGCCGTCGGCGAGGCCCTCGACCGTCTTCAGCTCCGCGCCGTCCGCCTGGACGGCGAGCATGATGCACGAGCGCACCGCCTTGCCGTTCCAGAGGACGGTGCACGCCCCGCACACGCCGTGCTCGCAGCCGACGTGGGTGCCGGTGAGGCCGAGGGTGCCGCGCAGGAAGTCGACGAGCGTCGTGCGCGGCTCGACGTCCGCCTCGTGGCGCTCGCCGTTCACCGTCATGCTGATGCGTCGGGTGGTGCTCACGTCGTTCGTCGCCCCCTGGTCACGCCGCGCGCGCCCGCGCCGCCGCCTCGGCGAGCGCGCGCCCCACGAGGACCCGCGCGAGGTCGCGGCGGTAGTCGGCGCTCGCGTGCACGTCCGTGAGCGGCTCTTCGAGGTCGCCCGCCGCCCGCGCGCCGGCGCGCGCGAAGACCGCCGCCTCCGCGCGTTGGCCCACGAGCAGCCCCTCCGCCGCCGCGGCGCGCACCGGCGTCGCTCCGACGCCGAAGAGCACGAGGCGCGCGCGGTCGATCGCCCCGTCCGTCGCGAGCCCGACGCTCGCCACCACGCCGGCGAGCGCGAAGTCGCCGTGGCGACGCGCCACTTCGATGATCGACCAGCCCGTCCGGCGCGCCAGCGTGGGAAAGCGGACCGCGGTCAGGATCTCGGTGGGCGCGAGCGCCGTCGTGAGATACGTGAGGAAGAAGTCCGCCGCGGCGACCGATCGCGCGCCGCCCGGCCCGACGGCGTCGAACGTCGCGTCGAGCGCCAGCGCCAGCGCCGGCAGCTCCGCTGCCGGGTCGGCGTGCGCCAGCGAGCCGCCGACGGTGCCCTGGTTGCGATTCTGCGGATGCGCGATGAGCTGCAACCCGGCGTGCAGCAGCGGATGACGGGCCTGCACTTCGCGCGAGAGCTCGACGGTCCGCTGCCGCGTCATCGCGCCGATCGCCACGGTCTCGTCGTCGGCGCGTACCCAGTCGAGGTCCGGGATGCGCGCGAGATCGACCAGGATCGCCGGCCGCGCGAGCCGCATGTTGAGCAGCGGCACCAGGCTCTGCCCGCCGGAGAGGACCTTCGCATCGCCTTCGTGGCGAACCAGCAGGTCGGTCGCCTCCGCCAGAGACACCGGCGCGGCGTAGTCGAACACGGGCGGCTTCATGCGAGCGGTCGCACGCCGTGGACCGAGCGGCGGGCGGACGGAATAGAACATGTTGCAAATCGGACGGCAAGCGGAGGCGACATGGCCTCGCCGTCCGCCGGCTCCGAGCGGTGCGGCGTATTGCGCCCTGCGATGACCGCTACTACGATCCGGCGCAGTGCCGACGATCACGTGCAAGCCGTTTCCGGAGCTCGCTCCTCGCCCCGCCGCAGGCGCGTGATCCCGCCGCTGACGCCGGAACGCTCAAGGGGAAACCAATGGATTGCCTGTTCGTCGTACGCGACGCGGTCGCGAGCTCGCTCATCGGCACGCTCGTCGTCGCCCGCGACGCGCGCCGGGCCGGCCGCGCGGTCGGCGTCGTCGTCACGGGCGAGGCGCTCGCGGCCGTCGCGGGCGGGACCTTCGGCTGGCCGCGCGAGCTCGCCGGGCAAGCGATGCGTCTCGGCCTCGCCGATCGCGGCGCCAAGGAGCTCGGCCTGCCGCTCCTCGCCAAGGGCGAGGGACGGCAGCTCGACCCGAAAGCGCTCCTCGCCGCGGCCGTCGCGGACGGCGTGACGGTGTACGCCTGCCCCGTCTGGTCGACCCTCCTCGGCATCGTGACGCCGCCCGCGGGCCTCACCGCGCTCGACCGTTCCGGGCTGGCGCGCCTCCTCGCGGAGGCGGGAAAGGTGGTCGGATCCCTATGAGCTTCGGCGCCTGGTCGCGGGTGGAGAGCGAAGGCCTCGTCTTCGACGAGATCGTCTACGAGAAGAAGCATCACACCGAGCTCCAAGGCGGCGTCGCCCGCATCACGATCAACAAGCCCGACAAGCTCAACACGATGACGCTCCACACGGTCGACGAGATGTTCCGCGCCTTCTACGACGCGAATCACGATCCGACGATCGGCGTCCTGGTGATCGCGGGCGCCGGCAAGCACTTCGGCGCCGGCGGCGACGTCGCGTGGGAGCGCTGGGGGCTGCGCGAGGCGTTCTACAACCGCTATCCGCACAACCGCCTGATCCGCCTCTCGCGCAAGCCCGTGATCGCGCAGGTGCAGGGCTACTGCCTCGGCGGTCACAATCACATGGCCTACGTCTGCGATTTCACGATCGCCGCCGACAACGCGATCTTCGGCCAGGCCGGCCCGCGCGTGTCGAGCCCGGCCGACGGCTACTTCGTGCCCTTCCTCACCAAGGTCGTCGGCCACAAGAAGGCGCGCGAGATGTGGATGCTCTGCCGCCGCTACCCCGCGCTCGAAGCGCTCGAGATGGGGCTCGTGAACCGCGTCGTCCCGCCCGAGCGGCTGGAGGCCGAGGTCGACCAGTGGTGCAACGAGCTCTTCCTCGCGAGCCCGGGCTGCCTCGAAGTGCTGAAGGCCGCCTTCGACCAGGAGATGGACGGGTACGCCGAGCTCGGCGTCATCTCCAGCAACTTCTATCCTGACTGGTTCGACACGCCCGAGGGCAAGGAAGGTGGCAATGCCTTCGTCGCGAAGCGCGTGCCGCGCTTCTACGAGCTCCGCGAGCGCGAGACGGCGGCACGAGCGAGGCTCGTCGCGGAATACGAGGACGCCGCCAAGAAGAAGTGACGGCGCCGTCGCCGCCGAAGCCCTGCCGCCCGCCAGGTCCGACGACCCCCACGTGCACGACCGCCGGCCGTGTGTCATCCTCACGTGGGGTGCAGACGTTCAGAGCGCACGTGTCGCGCATTCGGTCTCTGACGCACGACGTTCGCGAGATCGAGCTCGCGCTGCTCGAGCCGGCCGCGATCGGCTTCGCGCCGGGGCAGTTCGTGTCGTTCGAGATCGAGCGGGAGGGCGGCTTCTCCTCGACGAGGGCCTATTCGATCGCGTCGCCGCCGAGCCGACCGCACCTGATCGAGCTGCTGCTCAATCGCGTACCCGCGGGACCCGGCTCCGAGTATCTCTTCGCGTTGCGGGAGGGCGACCTCACCACGTTCAAAGGACCGGTCGGCAGCTTCACGCTGCGCGACGGGACGCGGGATCTCCTGTTCGTCGCGACCGGCACGGGCATCGCGCCGCTCCGCTCGATGTTGTGGTCGCTCGCCGAGAGCGGCTCGGCGCGCGCGGTCACGCTGCTGTGGGGGCTCCGCAGTCAACGCGACCTGTACTATCAGGACGAGCTGGAACATCTGCGATCGCGGCTGCCGCGTTTCTCGTTCGTCACGACGTTGTCACGCCCCGCGAGCGATTGGCGCGGAGCCGTCGGCCGCGTGTCGTCGCTCGTCGACGCGAGTATCACGACGGTCGGGAATCTCGACGTCTTCCTCTGCGGCAACGCCGCGATGATCCGCGACGTGCGCGACCTCGTTCGCAGGAAGGGCCTCTGCCCGATCCACACGGAAGAGTACTACGACGACCGTGCCGAATCGCGGCCTCCGCCATGCTGAGGGGCATCACGGTCTCACGCGGGGTCGTCGAGGGCACGGCGTACGTGATCGACGACGCGAGCCCCCTGACCATCCCACGGCGAACGATCGACGAGGGCGCGGTCGCCGCCGAGCTCGCCCGATTCGCCGCCGCGTTGGACGAAGCCGAAGTCTGCCTGCGCGGTGTCCACGCGGACCTCCGAAAACGGATCGGCGCGGAGGAGGCGCGCGTCTTCGAGGCCGACGTCCTGCTGTTGCGAGACCCGACGTTCGCGAGCCGGGTCGCGGAACGCTGCGCGCGCGAGCGCATCAACGTGGAGGCAGCGGTCGCCGACGTGGTCGAGCAGCTGTCGGCGAGCTTCGCGGCGCTCGACGACGCGTACCTGCGCGAGCGCGCGGCGGACGTGCGCGACGTCGGCCGGCGCGTCCTCGAACGCCTGCTGACCCACCGTTGCGAGCATCTGCATCACCTGCCGGAAGGCGCCATCATCGTGACGGGCGAGTTGCTGCCGTCCGCGACGGCGCGCATGAACCTGCACGCGGTGCGCGGCATCGTCACCGAAGGCGGGGGGCGCACCTCGCACGCGTCCATCCTCACGCGCTCGCTCGGCATTCCGGGAGTCATCGGGGTCAAAGGTGTCGCCAGCCGGGTCAAGACGGGTGACGTGCTGATCGTGGACGGCTCGGCAGGCACCGTCCACGTCAATCCGTCGCCCGAGGTGCGCCGGGAGTACGCGCGGCTGCAGGCGGCGTTCGCGGCGTACCGCGACAGTCTCGACGAGATGCGCGACGTGCCGGCCGTGACGGCGGACGGCGTCACCGTGGAGCTGTCGGCGAACATCGGCAAGATCGCGGACGCGGAAACGGCAGTGTTGTTCGAGGCGGAAGGCGTCGGGCTCTATCGGACCGAGTTCAACTTTCTCGTCTGCGACCGGTTTCCGACCGAGGAAGAGCAATACCGGATCTACGCCGGCGTCGCGGACCGGATGCGGCCGCGGCCGGTGGTCATCCGCGCGCTCGACCTCGGCAGCGACAAGGCCCTCCCCTATTTCCCGAGGCCGGCCGAGGCCAATCCCGCTCTCGGGCAGCGCGGAACGCGTTTGCTCCTGCGGCATCCCGACCTGTTGCGGGCCCAGCTCGGGGCGATCTTGCGAGTCGGCGCGACGCATCCCGTGCGCGTGTTGCTGCCGATGATCGGCGCCGTCGAGGAAGTGATCGCGGTCAAGACGATCCTCGAGGACGTGAAGGACCGGCTGCGGCGCGAGCGCGTCCCGTTCGACGCGAACCTTCCCGTCGGCGTGATGATCGAGACGGCCGCGGCGGCGATCGTCGCGGGTGATCTGGCGGAGGAGGCGGATTTCCTGAGCGTCGGCACGAACGACCTCGTCCAGTACGTGCTGAGCGCCGATCGGACCAGCGAGGACATGATCGCGTACCACGAACCGCTGCATCCGGCGGTCGTGCGCACGATCCACGCCGTCGTAACGGCGGCGCGCACCGCCGGCAAGAAGCTCTCGGTCTGTGGCGAAATGGCGGGCAACGCGGCCTACACCGAGTTGCTGCTCGGACTCGGCGTCCGGAGCCTCAGCGTCACGCCGGGCGAGATCCTCGCGATCAAGAAGGTCGTCCGGTCGATCACCCTGGCCCGCGCCGGGCAACTCGCCGCGCGCGTGCTCGAGCTCAAGACGGTGCACGACATCAAGACGTGCTGCCGGACCTTCGGGGTCGCGTTCGCCGACGAGCTCTGAGTCGCTCGGGGGCCGAACGCCGCCTGACGCCGCTCGCGCGCTCGCACCAGGGAACCGAACGCGCCGCCGGCGGCAGTGACCGCGTCGCACACGAGCACAGATGGTCAGCGGCTCAGGACATGGACCGCGACGGCAGCTTCCTCGATGCCCTGCAGGCCGCCGCCGTTTTCCTGGATGGCGTGCCGGGCTCCGGGCACCTGCCGGCCGCCGGCCTCGCCACGCAGCTGCGTGACGAGCTCGAAGAGCTGGCCGATGCCGGTGGCGCCGAGCGGGTGACCCTTCGACTCCAGGCCGCCGGACGGGTTGATCGGGATGCGCCCGCCGAGCGCGAAATCGCCGCGCTCGGCCGCCGGGCCGCCGCCGCCGAGCGGCGCGAAGCCCAGGTTCTCGGCCTGCAGGATCTCGCCCATCGCGGAAGCGTCGTGCACTTCGGCCACGTCCATGTCCTCCGGCCCGAGCCCCGCCGCCTCGTAGGCCTGCTGGGCCGCCAGCCGGCTGATGTGCTTTTCCGGCTCGTCGAGGTCGCGATGCGTGAAGCTGCGCACTACGCTCGCGGCGATCCGGATCGAGCGGCGACGATCCGCTCCGATGCGCCGCAGCCCTTCCTCGGTGCAGAGAATCGCCGCGGCCGCGCCGTCCGAAAGCGGGGCGCACATCGGCAGCGTGATCGGGTAGGTGATCGGCGGGGCGGCCAGCACTTCGTCGATCGTGAAGGGCTTGCGGAACTGCGAGAACGGATTGTGGACCGAGTGCTGGTGGTTCTTGGCGCATACCGCGGCGATCTGCCGCTGCGTCGTGCCGTAGGTCCGCATGTGCCAGCGACAGAACGCCGCGTAGACCGCCATGAACCTGCTATAGGGCCGGTCCGACTCGGAGCCCGGCGGCGGCGTGACGCCTTCGCCCATCCTGACCAGCGTGGCGTAGTTCTCCTCGGCCCGCGACACGTCCCAGCCGCCCTCGAAGATCGCGAAGGCCTTCGCCTTGTCGGGAATGTTCATCTTCTCGGCGCCGATCGCGAGCGCCACGTCGGCCGTCCC
>JADLHM010000104.1 GCA_020848745.1 Deltaproteobacteria bacterium
CAGCTTCTGGTGATCACGTCCGACGAGAACATCCCGAAGTACGCCGGCATCTCGACGCGCTGGTAGGCACGTCGTGGCTCACCTTCCTTGTGTCCTCTGGTGCGGGAACCGACTGCGCGTACACCGCAAAGGTGGTCGGTAGTCGGTGCGCTGGGTTGACGTAGATGCTCCAGGCCGCGGCGGAAGACGGCGTTGACGGGATCGCGGACGCGTTGTTCGTCGGCGCCAACGATCTCGTCGTCAACACCGCGCATGCGTGGCGCATCGGCCCAGCGGTCGACGGCGCCGAGCCCCCGCCGCCGTGCGTCCGGAACGCGTGCTGCGTATGTCGGCCGCCCGCGGCCGGTGCAAGGAGTGGTTGATCGAGGCGAGAGCGAGGCGGCGTTCAATCGAAGCGGCGGCGGAGACGCGCCAGCATCTCGGTCATGTGCCCCGCCTCGGTCCTGAAGTAGCTCGTGAACCGCGCGTCGGCCGCCACGAGCTGCCAGAAGCTCTCCGCGATGATCGCTGCGCGCCGCCAGGCGGCGAGTTGCCTCGGCTTCGGCAGCGCGGGGACCAGATCGCGATGCGGCAGCTCGCCGGTCGTCGTCGGCCGGTAGTGCATGGGGAGCATGTCGTAGAGGGGTGCCAGCCCGAGCGGCAGATCGTCGTCGATGAAGAGGGCGAGATTCGCGAGGTGCATGTCCGTGTTGCCGATCAGCACGCCGAACCACCAGGCGATGCGGATCGTGTCCGCGTCGTCCGGGAACAGCCAGCCGCCGGTCGTGAGCTCGTCGGCGACCGCGAGCCAGTCGGCCGTCAGGTCTCCATGCGCGCTTTGAAAGGCGTGGAGCGTCGTCACGCCGCGCCGACCGTGAGCTCCCACGCGGTCGAACCGCCGGATCTCGAGATAGCAGCGGCGCTCGCCGTCGATCCATTCGGTTTCGCACGCCGCGATGCCGTGCGCACGCAAGCTTTCCGCAGCCAGGTGCTCGGCGAGCAGGAGATCACTCCACCGTTCTCCGACCGAGGAATCGCGCAGCGCGAACTTGACGAGCACGTGGCGCCGGTCGGCGCCGTCACATACGCACGCGGTGAACTTCGGCTGTTCGCCGCCCGCTGACGATCCCGCGGGCTCCCCGGCAATCGCGGCGTCGGCCAGTCGAGCGTATTCGCTGATACGTGCGTCCGGCGGAATGGAGGGCGGGTCGCCGAGCGAGGCATGTTGGACGCGCGTGAGGGCCCGCTCGCCGACGACGAAGTCGCCCGGGAGATCGTCTCCGTACAGGAGCAAGATCTTGAGGACGTCCGACGAGCTCCAGAGGCGAAGATCCGGACCGAGCCCGAGCTCGTGGCGATACCTGGTCGCGAAAGCCCGGCCGAGAAACCCCTGCGGCCGCAGGTCGTCGAGAAACCACGGAAGGTCGGAGAAGAGGCCGTCCGCGGGCTCGTCGCGCAACCATGCCGGACGTGGTTCCGCCTCGTACCACCACATCTTCGGGTGCAGCGCATGCAGCGTCGCGACGAGGCGGGCGCGCCCAGCCGCATCGATACGGTGCACGTCCCAGCGATCGCCTAGCTGCTCGACGTCGCGGCGCACCGCGTACCGCGTCGCCCGCGCTCGCCCGAATCGGATGATGGCGTCCCCCCCGCTCCGTACCAGCCGCGAAAGGGTCGGCTGCGCGATTCTCAGCTCCGCCTGCAGCTCGCGGGCAGGCGTGGGGCCGCGGCGCCGCAGTAGGCTCAGCAGGCTGTCGGCGGGAACCGTCGAACGAGGCACATAGAATGGATATCAGAATAGATTTCTGTCATGCAATCAAAATGCTTCCAGTGTGTTACAGGTTTTTGCACTAGACATGTAGAATTTATACTGACTTGATATCCGTCGATTCGTCGACCCGGCAGCGCACGTAGCGGTGGTGCGGAATGCCCGTGAGCTCGTTCTGGTTTGCGCCCTGGACCATGCCGTCGGCGGACACCATCCCGAAGCCGTTCGGCATCCACACGTGGCTGGCCATGAGCTTGGCGTCGATCTGCGCCGGCGTCGTCAAGTCGCCGCGGTTGGTCGACACCCGGACGAGGTCGCCGTCGCGGACCACCGAGCGTGCCGGCGTCGGCGGGCGAGAGCCTGAGCGCGCAGCGCGGGCCCTCATGCTGCACGCCGAGCGGATCGTCCTGCCTCACCCGCGGACCGGCGCGCCGGGCTTATTCTGAACGGCGTCCTGCGGGCAGGGCCGCCGCCTGGTCTCGGCAGTAGTGGTTTTCACGCTTGCGACCAGCAAACCATGCGCATAAAGTCTGCGCACTCCGTTCTTCAGAAAGAGGCATGAGTGCGCGCTGCCCCCAAAGTCGCTACCAATCTCTCCGCGCGGGCGGACATCGTCAGCGAGGCCAAAGACCTCGGGTTGAACCTGTCCGAGGTCTTCGAGTCCGCGGTCGCCGAGGCCATCAAACGCCGACGCCAGGAGTTGTGGCTCGAGCAGAACCAGGAAGCCATCGATTCCTACAACGCGCGCGTCGAACGCGATGGCCTCTTCGGTGACGAGTGGCGCAAGTTCTGATGGCCCAGTTCGATCTCTTCGGGAATCCGCGGAGCAAGACCTATCCGTTCGTTCTCGACGTGCAGTCCGATCTGCTCCGAAATCTGGCGAGCCGTGTGGTCGCGCCACTCGCGCCCCTCGGGAAATTGCGGGGCAAGCCGCTGACGCGCCTGAACCCGCTCGTGTCGATTGCGGGGCGGGAGCACGCCGTTCTGTTTCAGGAGCTCGCTGCCATACCCGCGAAGGCGCTCCGCTCGCCCGTCGGCAACTTGCGAAACCGCCGCGACGAGCTCGTCGCGGCGCTCGATCTGCTGTTCACCGGCGTCTGAGTCGGCGGCGCTTGCCCGCTACCAGGGCTTGTGGTGTTCCCCCAGTTTTTGGACAGGTCAGCCTGACCTGTCCAAAAACTGGGGGAACACCACAGCAAGCCGGTGCTGAGAGGCGATCTCGGGCAGGAAGTGCGCGGGTTGATCCAGCAGATTTGCCGGGCGCACGACGTGACGATCATCGCGGGGCACATTCGGCCGGATCATGTGCATCTGCTGTTGAGCGTGCCGCCGCATCTGGCTCCGAGTCGGGTGATGCAGGCGATCAAAGGGAAGACGTCGCACCGGCTGTTGATGGACCACCGGAAGTTGAGGGCGGCGTTCTGGGGCCGGCATCTGTGGAGCCGGGGGTACTTCGTGTGCAGCAGCAGCAACGTGACCGATGAGATGATTGCGGAATACATCCGGACGCAAGATGCCGAGCCCCAGGACGACGACCGGTTCAAGGTGAGTGAGTGACGGATGCATGAGCCTGCAGCGCGCGGCGAGGGTCTTTAGGCGCCTTCAGGCGCCTGCGAACCCGCCGCCTTCAGGCGGCGGAGGGCCGCGCGCTCAGATTTTCAACAGCTTCCGGGACATCCCCCCTTCCGACGCGGCGTCGCTAAAAACACGGAGGAAAACACGGGCGGATGGCACGTTTCGAGCGCGGGAACCAGGCGGCGGTCGGCAATCGCGGCGGCGGCCGACCACCGAAGCGGCTCCGGGAGATCACGACGGCCGACGCACCCAAGGTGTGGCGCGAGCTGCGCGCGATCGCGTTGAAGCCGACGCACGCTAAACGCGCGACATGACGAGCGTCCCCGACGGGATTTGTACCTTATTATTCCCGCGACTTCCGCTGGTTGCCGTTGTGAAGCGTGCGGCGTAAGTCGTTCAATCCCCAGCAGGACTATATCCTCACAGACAGCAAACGTTGTCGCGCTCGCGCAGGGAGCCAGTACCGGGCAGCACCGGCCTTCGACCCGATCAAAGGCTTGCCCGACACGGCACGGGGCGGTAGAGGTCCGCCATGCCCGCGATCGTATTGGCGCCCCGGATCGTCGCCAACCCCGAAATCTTGGGGGGAAAGGCCATCATCGAGGGGACCCGCCTCAGCGTCGAGTTCATTCTCGGCCAACTCGGCCGTGGCCTCGGCGTCAACGAAGTAGTCAAGGAATACGGCGTCCCGCGTGACGATGTGCTTGCGGCGGTACGCTTCGCGGCGAACACCGTCGGCCGGGACGCGTATCTCGCACCCGAGCGCTAGTTCGTGGAACGATCGAGCGGTCTGCGATTTCTCGCCGACGAGAATATCGCGGCCTCTGCGATCGATAGCCTCCGTGGCCTTGGCATCGACGTGGTCACCGTCGACGACCGGCGCCTCCGAGGCTTCCCGGATCACCTACTCCTCGATGCCGCGACCGCCGAGCATCGCGCCATCCTGACGCAGGACACTGACTTCGGCACCCTTGCCATCGCCCAGGGTGCGCCGTGCTTCGGGATCATTCTCGTACGCCCGGGTGACTTGCTGCCGTCGGAACTTCTGGTGCTCGTGACGGACTTCCTGCGCGCGGACGCAGAACTTCCCGCCCCGTTCATCGTCGTACTGGAGCGCGGGCGGACGCGCGTTCGGGCGCTGACGGAACCGATCTGACGGTTGCCCCTCGCCACGCATGGCCGCGACGATGGTTGACGTTTCCACCGCTGGCCGTCGATGGTCACGCGGTCATGATCAACGTCCTGCTGTATCCGTTCGCTGAACCGCGTCGCTGACAGCGCCCGCGGCGTACGCTACTGCTCGTCGGCGTGGTGTTGGCGATCCTCAAGAAGCGCAGGAATCTGAACAAGGCTCGGGGAACGGTACCGGGTGCGCTCGTGGTTGAGCCCCCTCGCGTCCTCGGGTAAAGCGCGCGCTCGCTGACGCTGCACGCAGCGAG
>JADLHM010000105.1 GCA_020848745.1 Deltaproteobacteria bacterium
TCCACATCGAGCCGTACGAGAAGATGCTGCGCGTGCGCTTCCGCATGGACGGCGTGCTCTACGAGATCATGCAGCCGCCGGTGAAGCTCAAGAACGCCATCACCTCGCGCGTGAAGGTCATGGCGTCGCTCGACATCGCCGAGCGACGCATGCCGCAGGACGGCCGCATCAAGCTCAAGCTCGGTAACAACCGCGAGATGGACTTCCGCGTCTCGGTGCTGCCGACGATCTTCGGCGAGAAGGTCGTGCTGCGGCTCCTCGACAAGTCGAACCTCCAGCTCGACATGACGAAGCTCGGGTTCGAGGAGAAGGCGCTCGCCGACTTCAAGGAGTCGATCTACCGCCCGCACGGTATGGTGCTCGTCACGGGCCCGACCGGCAGCGGCAAGACCACCACGCTCTACTCGGCGCTCGCCGAGCTCAACAAGACGGCGAGCAACATCTCGACCGCCGAGGACCCCGTCGAATTCAACCTGGTCGGCATCAACCAGGTGCAGATGCACGAGGCGATCGGCCTCACGTTCGCGTCGTCGTTGCGCTCGTTCCTGCGCCAGGATCCGGACATCATCATGGTCGGCGAGATCCGCGACTTCGAGACCGCCGAGATCGGAGTGAAGGCCGCCCTCACCGGCCACCTGGTGCTGTCGACGCTCCACACGAACGACGCGCCCTCGACGATCAACCGCCTCCTCAACATGGGCGTCGAGCCCTTCCTGGTCGCGTCGTCGATCAACCTCATCATGGCGCAGCGCCTGGTGCGCGTGATCTGCGCCAACTGCAAGGAGGAGGCGCCGATGACGCCCGACGCGCTCGTCGACATCGGCACGCCGGCCGAGATGGCAGAGCACATGACGTGCTACCGCGGCGCCGGTTGCGGCAACTGCAACAGCACCGGCTACAAGGGCCGTCTGGCGCTCTACGAGGTGATGCCGATGCACGAATCCATCCGCGACGCCGTCATCGCGGGAGCGTCCACCGCCGAGGTGAAGCGGACCGCCATCGCGACCGGCATGACCACCCTGCGCCGCAGCGGCATCAACAAGATCGCCGACGGGGTGACGACCGTCGAAGAAGTACTGCGGATCACGATGCCGGACGCGCAAGCGGGCTGACGTTCCTCCCCGGCATGTCCCTTGCTCCCTGCGTGAGTTCGCGGAGGTACGCCCGATGGTGAACATCCAGGATTTCCTTCAACTGATGCTGGAAGCGGGGGCCTCCGACCTGCACGTGACGCAGGACAGCCCGCCGCTGATCCGCGTGCACGGCGAGCTCCGACCGCTCGCCTACCCGCCGCTCACGGCGACCGACACCCGCCAGCTCTGCTACAGCATCCTCACCGAAGCGCAGAAAAAGAAGTTCGAGGAGGACAGCGAGCTCGACTTCTCGTTCGCCGCCAAGGGCGTCTGCCGCTTCCGCGGCAACCTCTACAATCAGAAGGGAGCCGTCGGCGGCGCGTTTCGCGCCATCCCCTACGAGATCCCGCCGCTCGACAAGCTGGGGCTGCCGCGCTCCGTCATGGAGCTCGCCGCCTTGCCGCGCGGCCTCGTGCTCGTGACCGGACCGACGGGCAGCGGCAAGTCGACGACGCTCGCGGCCATCATCGACAAGATCAACGCCACCCGGCCCGAGCACATCATCACGGTCGAGGATCCGATCGAGTTCGTGCACAACCACAAGCGCGCGATGATCAATCAGCGCGAGGTCTTCGCGGACACCCACGGTTTCGCGCCCGCCTTGAAGCACGTTCTCCGGCAGGATCCCGACATCGTGCTCATCGGCGAAATGCGCGACCTCGAGACGATCGAGGCGGCGCTGGTCGTCGCCGAAACCGGCCACCTGGTGTTCTCGACGCTGCACACCAACTGCGCGGTGCAGACCATCAACCGCGTGATCGACGTCTTCCCGCCGCACCAGCAGGAGCAGGTGCGCGCGCAGCTCTCGCTGGTGTTGCAGGGCGTGGTGTCGCAGCAGCTCATCCCGCGCGCCGACGGCCGCGGCCGCTGCCTCGCCTCCGAGGTGATGATCCCGAACGCCGCCATCCGGAACCTCATCCGCGAGGCCAAGGTGCACCAGATGTACTCGCAGATGCAGGTCGGCCAGCAGAAGTTCGGGATGCAGACGATGAGCCAAGCGCTCATCGACCTGCACCAGCGCCGCCTGATCACGACCGAGGAGGCGCTCGGCCACGCGACCGAGCCCGACGAGCTCAAGACCATGATGGGACAACAGGCCGCCATCGTCGAGAAGGTGCGGCCGATGGCGCGCCACTGAGCGCGACGCGCCGAAGCGAGCGAAGGAGGCGGTAGGCCATGCCGGTATTCAAGTGGGTGGGCGTCGGACCGAACGGCGAGACCATGCGCGGCGAGATGGAGGCGATGACCCGCCAGGCGGTCATCACGCGGCTGCGCACCCAGCGCATCAATCCGAGCCCGGAGAAGATCAAGGAGAAGGGCAAGGGCTTCGATCGCGAGATCAGCCTGCCGTCGTTCGGCGCGCCGGTGAAGCAGCACGACATCGTCGTGTTCACCCGCCAGTTCGCGACGATGATCGACGCCGGCCTCCCGCTCGTGCAGTGCCTCGAGATTCTCTCGCAGCAGTCCGAGAGCAAGGCGCTCTGCAAGGCGCTGCGAGAAGTCAAGGAGGAGGTCGAGGCCGGCTCCAC
Source organism: Deltaproteobacteria bacterium (assembly GCA_020848745.1). Classification (NCBI taxonomy): domain Bacteria; kingdom Pseudomonadati; phylum Myxococcota; class Myxococcia; species Deltaproteobacteria bacterium. Next base: position 2,663 of record JADLHM010000105.1, read on the forward strand.
CTTCGCGGCGGCGCTCAAGAAGCACCCGAAGATCTTCTCCGACCTCTACGCCAACATGGTCGCGGCCGGCGAGGTCGGCGGCATCCTGGACACGATCCTGAACCGCCTGGCGTCCTACATGGAGAAGATCGTCAGGCTGAAGAGCAAGATCAAGGGCGCGATGATCTATCCCGCCTGCATCATCTCGGCGGCGGTCCTCGTCACCGGCATCCTCCTCGTGTACGTGATCCCGGTCTTCGCCGAGCTCTTCAACAGCTTCGGCCAGGCGCTCCCCGCGCCCACCCAGTTCGTCATCAACCTCTCGAACTTCACCATCAACAACTTCTGGCTCATCGTCGGCGGCATGATCGCCGTCGCGGGCGGGTTCGTCTTCACGTCCCGCACCGACCAGGGCCGCTACTACCTCGACAAGGTGGGGCTCCGCCTGCCGGTCTTCGGCGACATCATCCGCAAGACCGCGATCGCGCGCTTCGCGCGGACGCTCGGCACCCTCGTATCGTCCGGCGTACCGATTCTCGACGCCCTCACCATCACCGGGCGGACCGCCGGCAACAAGATCATCGAGGAGGCGATCTTCGCCACCCGTTCCAGCATCAGCGAGGGCAAGACGATCGCCGAGCCGCTCATCGCGTCCAAGGTGTTCCCGCCGATGGTCTGCCAGATGATCGCCGTCGGCGAGACGACCGGCGCACTCGACCAGATGCTGCAGAAGATCGCCGACTTCTACGAGGACGAGGTCGACAATGCCGTCGCCAACCTGACCTCGCTCATGGAGCCCATGGTGATCCTGATCCTCGGCGGCCTGATCGGCGGCCTGGTGGTCTCGATGTACCTGCCGATCTTCAAGCTCGGATCGGTGCTGTCCTGAGATGAGCGAGCCTTCCGCCGACGACGCGTCCGCCGAGGCGGGGGGCGTCGCGCCCGCGCCGCGCGACCAGGCGCTCCGCCGCCGGCTCGGCTGGTTCCTCGTCGTCCGCACCGTCCTGGTGACGATGTTCCTGGCCTTCGCGGCCTGGGTCTACGGACCACAGGAGGCCGCCGGGCCCGATCCACGCCTCGGCCTGATCGCGCTCGGCTACGGCGTGACCGCGATCTCGGCGTTGCTGCTGCCGCGCGTCCGCCACATCGTGCTCTTCGCGGGCGCGCAGGTCGCGGTCGACCTCGCGCTGGTGACGCTCGTGATCCTCGCAACGGGCGGCCTCGCGAGCCCGCTCGCGGTCCTCTACAACGTGGTCATCCTGAACAGCGCGCTCCTGCGGCTCGGACGCGGCGTCGTCGCGACCGCCGCCGTCGCGGCGATCGTGTACGGCACATTGATGACGGAGCTCGCGGTCGGCGCGCCGGCCGGAATGCCGCTCGGACCGCACGCCGTCAGCCATGGGACGATCATCCTCTCGTTCTTCGCGATCGCCGGCCTCGCCCGCTACCTCTCGACGCAGCTCGCCGCCGCCGAGAGTCTGCTCGCGGCCCGCCAGGAAGACCTCGGACGCATCGAGGTGCTGCAGCAGCTGGTGGCGAACGCCGTCGACAACGGCCTCGTCGTGACCGACGGCAACGGCCGGATCGTCTCCGCCAATCCGACCGCCGCGGAGATCCTGGCGCTGCCGCCGGGCACGTCGGGCGCGGCGCTGGACGACGTCCTGCCGGGCGCCGCCGGGCTCGCGGCCGACGGCGTCCCCGTCGAGCTCGCGCTCGGCGACCCGGGCGAATCGCAACGCCACGTGCGCGTGAAGGTCGGCACGCTGACCGACACGTTCCACCACGCGATCGGCCGCATCTACGTGCTCCAGGACGTCACCACCGTGCGCGAGCTCGAGGCGCGCCTGCGCGAGCAGGAGCAGCTCGAGGCCTACGCCGACACGGTCCGCGCCACGAGCGAGACCGACGTCACCGTCTTCGAGGGGCTGGTCGGCGAGAGCGAGGCCATGCGGCGCGTGTTCGCACTCGTCGGGAAGGTCGCGCCGAGCGACTCGACCGTGCTCGTCACCGGCGAAAGCGGCACCGGCAAGGAGCTCGTGGCGCGCGCCATCCACACGCGCAGTCCACGCGTCGACCGCGAGTTCGTCCCGGTGAACTGCGGCGCCATCCCCGAGACGCTCATCGAGAGCGAGCTCTTCGGCCACGTGCGCGGGGCGTTCACGGGCGCGGTCACCGACCGGCCGGGCCTCTTCCGCCAGGCGCATCGCGGCACCATCTTCCTCGACGAGATCGGCGAGCTGCCGTTGCCGATGCAGGTGCGCCTGCTGCGCGTCCTGCAGGAACGCCAGATCGTCCCGGTCGGCGGCACGACCGCGATGCCGGTCGACGTGCGCGTCGTCGCAGCGACCAACCGCGACCTCGAACGGCTGGTCGCGGAGGGCAAGTTCCGTGAGGATCTCTACTACCGCCTGAACGTGATCCGCATCGAGACGCCGTCCCTGCGCTCCCGCCCGGAGGACATCCCGCTCCTCCTCGTCCACCTGCTGCGCATCTGCTCCGCGCGCCACGGGAAGACCGTCGAACGGGTGTCGCCGCGCACGCTTCGCACCCTGTGCACCTACGCGTATCCGGGCAACATCCGCGAGCTGGAGAACGTCATCGATCACGCGATCACCCTCTGCGAGGGCGACACGCTCACCGAGCAGGATCTGCCCGCACAGGTCCTGGCGCGCGGCGAGGCGACCGCCGCGGGCGGTGAGCCCGAGCCTCCGGCGCCACCCGTCTTCGGCGAGGGCTGCAACCTCGACGAGCAGCTCGCAACCTACGAGAAGGACATGCTGCTCGCCGCTCTCGATCGCGCGGGCGGCGTCCGCAAGCGCGCCGCCGAGCTCCTCGGCATCAAGTACCGGAGCCTCCGGCACCGCCTCTCGAAGTACGGCCTTGCGAGCCCCGACGACGACGACCTCGACCTCGGCTCCGTCCTGAACTGACACCGCCGCGCGCAGCCGCATGGCGAACGCGCACCGCGCGCCGTCGGGCCGCGAAGAGCAGGCGTCGCGTCGCGCGCTCGACCGCAGGGCGGCGCGGCTGGGTCGGCTCGAACGCGCCGCCACTGAGCGCGCGTGGCAGGGGACTCGACTCTTTCGAGCCGACCCAACCCACCGCAGTCGCGAGCGGAGCACGACTCCGCGATGGCGCATCGGCTGCGCGCGATGTCGTCGCCGACCCGATCAGCGGCGTTTTCGTGACAGTCAAAAAATGTCACCGTCAAGGAATTCGCCGGTTTTTGACGGTCTCGCTGCGCGCACGCGTTGCGCTCTCGTACACGAAGCGGCGTCGCGGACGCGAAAGCGACTCGCGGGTCGACGTAGCGGCCATGCGAGAAATCCGCGTTCCCGCTGAAAACCGGGCGCGCCGCCCGCCACGGCGGCCGGGCCTCCGGGCTCCGTGGCACCTCGCTTGCTCCCCCAGCGCTCCAACAAATCGGCTTCGGGACGATGGACGCCCCGAGACACTAGGAGGCAGACACAATGACTAAGCAGAATCAGTCCGGTTTCACCTTGATCGAGCTTCTGGTCGTCGTCGCGATCATCGGCATCTTGGCCGCGATCGCGATTCCGCAGTTCGCCGCGTACCGTGCCAAGGGCTTCGACGCCCGGGCCGAGAGCGACTGCCGCAACGCCGCGACGGCCGAGGAAGCGTACTTCGTCGACAACGCGACGTACTCGGACGCGGCGGGCAGCCTTCCGGGCTTCGTGCAGTCGGAAGACGTCAACGTCGCACTCACCGCGAGCGACACCGACTTCAGCGTGACCTGCGACTCGCCGAAGGGCACCTCCGGCTTCTCGTGCACATGGACGAGCAACCCGACCTCCGGCGAGCCGAACATGGTGTGCACCACCTCGTAATGCCCGCAGTCGGCTGACACTGGTGTGACCGTAACGGCGCGGGCGCACCTGCGGGTCCGCCCGCGTCTCTTTTTGTGGAGGAGAGCGAGTCGAGATGCGCGAACGGCTGACCTTGCACGGACTCTGGATCGCCACCGCTCTCACGATCCTCGTCCCTTCCTTCGCCGACCCCGACCTCTGGGGTCACCTGATCTTCGGCTCCTCGCTCCTCGCCGGTACGCTCCACCTCGAGAACACCTTCGCCTACACCACGCCCACCCAGCCCTGGGTGAACCACGAGATCCTGGCCGAAGGCGCGATGGCCCTCGCGTATCGGCTCGCCGGCTCGGCGGGCCTCGTGGCGCTGAAGGTCACGCTCGGGATCGCGACCGCCGCAGTCCTCTGGCGGACGGCGCGGCGACGGAGCGGCGACGCCCTCGCCGCGACCCTCGCGGTCGTCTTCGCGCTCTACGTGATGCGCCCGGGCTTCATGATCCGGCCGCAGCTCTTCACCATGCTCTTCCTGGCGGTGGCGCTCGAGGTCGTGGGCGCGAGCGGCCGCCGCGCCGTCGGCGGCGCCTGGATGCTGCCGCTCCTCGTCGCCCTCTGGGTGAACGTGCACGGCGGCGTGCTCGCCGGCGTCGGGCTGGCCGCCATCGCGCTCACGGCGGCGCGCACCACCGAGCTCTGGCACGGGACGCTCGGAGTCCGGGACGCGGGCGGCTCGACGCTGCTCCTCGCCCTGACGGCCGCCGCCCTCGCCGTGAACCCCTACGGCCTCCGCCTGGTCGCGTTCCTCCTGCGCGACGTCACGCCGGCCGTGCCCATCACCGAGTGGGCGCCGGTCGGCCTCCTCGACGCGTCGTTCCCGCTCTTCAAGCTGATGCTGCTCATCGCGACCGTCGGGACCGTGATGCTCCGGCCGGCGCTCGCGGAGACGGCCGTGGTCGCGGCGACCGCCGTCGTGGCGCTCCGCCATCAGCGCCACGTCCCGCTCTTCGCGATCGCCGCCGCGCCGTTGGTCGCCGCGACGCTCGTCGAGCTCGGACGCCGCTGGGTGGCCGCCGCCGGCGCTCGGATCTCGGTCGTCGCGCGCGCGGCGCTCGCCGCCGCGGCGACGATGCAGGCCGTGTTCGCGATCCTCCTCGCCGGGGCGTGGCGGGGCGAGATCACGGTGCTCCCGAGCCATTACCCCGTCCAGGCCGTGCGCTTCCTCGTGCAGAATGACATCGTCGGCAACGTCGCCCTCCCGTTCAGCTGGGGCGAGTATGCGCTATGGGCGCTGCCGACCGGCTCGCGGGTGGCCGTCGACGGGCGGTTCACGACCGCCTACCCGCAGGATCTCCTTGCCGCCGCCTGGCGCTTCATGACCGGCGAGCCCGGCTGGGACGACCTCCTGAACCAGTACCCGACCGACGTCGTCATCGCCGACCGCGCGCACGGATCGGCCGAACACCTGCGCGGCCACCCGGACTGGCAGTACGTCTACTCGGACAAGGTGAGCTTCGTCTTCCTGCGGATCGGCGAGCGCCACGCGGACGCGCTCGCGCGCTTCCATGCCGGCCGGCTCGTCTACGACGCCAAGCCGTTCGCGACGACCTTCCCGGCCGCCGACCGCTCGTGGGCTCCGCCGCCGCGCGACGCGCGCATGGCCGCGAGCGCCGTCGTCCCTCCCGGCCGATTCTGAGGTTAACGGCCCGGCGGTCTCTGCTACATTGACCCGCGACATGGAGACCCTGACGCTCGCGTTCGTCTTCACCTTCGGCGCGATCATCGGCAGCTTCCTGAACGTCTGCATCGCGCGGCTCCCCGACGGGCGCTCGATCGTGCGGCCGCCCTCGCACTGCCCGACGTGCCGGACCTTCCTCGCGTGGTACGACAACGTCCCGATCCTGAGCTACCTCGTGCTGGCCGGCCGCTGCCGTGGCTGCCGCGTCCGGATCTCGGCGATCTATCCCGCCGTCGAGGTGCTCACGGGCGCCCTCGCGGTCGCTCTCTTCCTGCGGCTCGGACCGACGCTGGCGTTCGCCGGCTACTTCGCCTTCGCCGCCGCGCTCGTCGTCATCACCTTCATCGACCTCGACCACCAGATCATCCCCGACGTCATCAGCCTCCCGGGCATCGCGATCGGCCTCGCCTTCTCGCTGGTGTCGCCGCTCGTGACCCCGCGCGACGCGCTCCTCGGCGTGCTCGCCGGCGGCGGGACGCTGCTCGCCGTCGCGTGGACCTACCAGAAGCTCCGCGGCGTCGAGGGCATGGGCGGCGGAGACGTCAAGCTCCTCGCGATGATCGGCGCCTTCCTCGGCTGGCAGAGCATCTTCGTGACGCTCTTCGTCGGCTCCGTGATCGGCTCGCTGATCGGCGTCGTCGTGATGCTCTACGAGGGCGCCGACACGAAGCTCGCGATCCCGTTCGGTCCATTCCTCGCCGGCGGCGCGCTCGTCTACCTCTTCTGGGGCGAGCGCATCCTCGCCTTCTACTTCGGGAGCTGATGCGGCGCGGCGGCGGCCGCGAACGCGTCGCCGCGATCGGCGAGACGGACGAACGGTGACGCGCCGTCGCGCTGCGGCCCGCGATACCGGTAGACGGGACGGTCGGGATAGCGGCGCGCGAGCTCCGCGTCCTCCGCGCCGAGCTCCCGCGCCCACACGATGGGCCCGTCGAGCTCCGGGGCGTTGAGATAGGCGTAGGGCGCGAACTGGAGCATCCCGGCGCGGTCGCGCGCCAGCTCGGCCGCGCAGCGGGGCGAGAGCTTCCGGTCGTCGGGGAGGCGCAGCAGCGGATCGGGACTCGCTCCGGCGACGCGGTGCCCCGGCGACGCGTCGGCGAGCGCGGCCGCGAGGCGCGTCTCCGCGTCCGGTCCCGGCGCGAGGCGCGCGAGCTCGTCGCCGAGCCGGCAGGCGTCGGCGCGCTTGTAGTAGCGCGTGGAGCGCGCCATCGGCACGCCGCGCGCCCACATGCGCACGATCAGCCGCGAGCCGAGACCGTCCGGCACGAGGATCAGGGCGCGGTCGATGCCGGTGCGGCGCGCGTCCTCCTCGGGATGGAGGGCGATCGCCGTCCCGCGCGTCGCGTGCGAGGCGAGGCGGGCCGGGGCGAGGCCGATCGTGGCGACGATCGCCGTCGTCGCGACCGTCACCGTCACGACGTCGCCGAGCGCGAGGCGCGTCCCCGAAAACACGCGTCGCCGATCGGCGAGCCCGACGACGCCGGCGGCCACGAGCACGACGAGGGCCGGGACGGCGGAGAACACGAGGCGCGGTCCGAACAGAGTGTCGCGGTGGAAGTAGAAGAAGAGACATCCGACGAGCGTCAGCAGGTAGCCCGCGAGGAGGCGGGTCCTCGCCGCCGCGAGCCAGCAGCCGGCCGCCGCCAGGAGCGTGACCGGCACCGGCCATTCGAGCAGGTAGACGTTCGTCTGATGGGCGTCGATCGCCGTCAGCCCGAGAGCGCGCGCGAGGGTGAGCGTCGAGCCCCAGGGCACGTCGCGCTCGAGGCCGAGGAGCGTGCCCTGGACGAGCGCGTAGGTGAACGTGAACGCGCTCCCCGTCGTCGCGTGGTTGTAGACGAGCGTCGGCAGCAGCGCGACGGCCGCCGCGGCCGCCGCGGCCGCGAGGGTGGACGGCCCGCCGCGCGCGCGCAGCGCCACGCACGCGCTCGGCGCGGCGACGAGGGCGAGCGCGATCGTGTCGAGCGGCCGGAGACCGAGCCCCGCGCCGACGGCCGCGCCGAGCGCGACGCCCGCGCGCACGCGCCCCGCCGCCACCGCTGGCAGCGCGGCGAGGCCGGCCGTGACGACGAGCGCCGCGGGCAGGTGGTTCATGGCGCTCGCGTCGATCGCGACGACGAACGGCGAGGCGAGCACCAGCAGCGCCGCGAGGCGCGCCGTGCGCTCGTCGAGGTCCACGGCGCGCGCCAACGCGTGGACGGCGGCCGGCAGCGCGGCCGCGAGGAGCGGCGTCACCAGCCACGGCGCGCCGACCGCCAGCCCGAGCGCCAGCAGCATGGGATGGATCGGCGGATACTGCCCGAACCATCCGTGCGACGTGACGGGCGCGAAGAGCGTCTCGAAATGCGCCCGCGACGGCGGTACGGGCGCGACCCATTCCCCGGAGAGCAGCAGGCGCGCCTGGAAGTACTGCACCCAGGCGTCGATCACCGGCGGCATGCGGCCGAAGTGCCACCAAGCGACCGCCGCCGCCTCGGCCGCGGCGAGCAGCCCGATCGCCGCGAGGAACCGACCACGCGAGGGCGCGAGCACGCGGGCGAGTCCGGCGCGCAGCGCCGCCGGCGCCCGCTCGCGCCCGACGAGCAGGACCAGGACCGTCAGGAGGGCGACGACCAGCAGCGCCCACGCCCAGCGGGTCCACGCGGCGCCGTAGTAGGCACCGTCGGTGACACCGGTCCACGCGCCGACCGGGAGGAGGCCGAGGAGCGCCCAGGCGCTGAGGAGGACGGCGAAGACGCGGTCCATCACGGAAGTATCGGCCTTCCGGCCCGGACGCTTGAGCCGCCGGACCCGCTACGAATAGCGGTTCCTCCGCCGCGCCCGGCGCGTAGAACGAGCGTCGGAGGTGACATGCGATGCGGGTCGTCGACGAGGCATGCGGTTTCACGGTGGTGGAGCTCGCGGTCGTGATGGGGGCGCTCGGGATCCTGGCGGCTGGCGCGGTGCTCGGGTGGGCGCGGCTCGAGCCGGTCTTCCGTCTCGACGCGGCGACCCACGCGCTCGCGGCCGATCTGCACGATGCGCGCGTGCGCGCGGTCGCATCGGCGGCGCGGGCGCGGCTCGTGTTCACGCGCGGCGCCGCCAGCTATCGCGTCGAGGGCGCCGACGACGAGGGCACGTTCCACCTGACGGCGCTCCGCACCCTCCCGCGCGGCGTCCGGATCGCCGACGCCAACTCGGGGGGCGACCTGGTGTTCTCGCCGCGCGGTATGGCCGAGAACGGGACGGTCGTCCTGGTCGATCGCCGCGGACTGCGCGCGACGCTGCGGCTGAACCAACGCGGCCGGGTCACGATCGAGTGGGGCCGGACGTGAGACGGCGCGAGGCAGGGTCGGCGGTCGTCGAGTCGCTCGTGGCGCTCGTGCTGGTCGCGCTCGCGGGCGCGCTCGTCGCGTCGGCGGCGCGGAGCGCGCTCCGCGCCGCACACCGCGCGGCGACCCTCGCGCGCACGACGGCGCTCGCCGGTCGCGAGCTCGCGCGGCTCGCGGCAACGGCAGCGACCGCCGCGAGCGACGAGGCCACGCTCGACATGGCGGGCTTTCCCGGGCCGGTCGGGCGCGTGCGCACGGTCGCGCACGATGGTCTCGTGGCGGATCTCCGCATCGCCGTCGCCGCCGGGCGGCCGCCGGAGCGCGTCGCGCTCGGCACGCGGCGCCTGTTGCCGCCCCCGGTGGGCGAATGAGGCGCCCCGCCGCGGAGCGCGGGATGACGCTCGTCGAGCTCCTGGTGGCGATGGTGCTCGGCCTGGTCGCGACGGCGGCACTCGGGGCCGTCGGTCGCGCCGGCCTCGCGGCGGGTCTCCGCGCCGGCACCGACGCCGAGGCCGCGATCGAGACCGCGGCGGCCCTCGACCAGCTCGTGCGCGACCTCCGCGTCGCCGGCTACAACCCGCGGGGCGTGGGATTCCCGGCCTTCACCGTCGTCGCCGCCGACCGCGTCGAGCTGCACGCCGACCTCGACGGCAACGGCGCGATCGACGCGACCTCCGACGAGCGTATCGCCTATCGGGTCGCGGCGGCGAGCCGGAGCCTGCAACGGGTCGTCGGCGCACAGTCGCTCCCGATCCTCTCCGACGTCGCGAGCGACGGGCTTCGCCTCGACTGGCTCGACGCCGCGGGGGCGGCGCTCGACCCGGCCGATCCAGCGGCCGCCGCCGCGGCGCGGCTCGTCGCGATCGACCTGACGGCGACGCCGCCCGGACGGCCCGCCGTGCGCGTGCACGGCGGCGCGCGCCTCCTCAACCGATGACCGCCCGCGGCAGCGCGCTCCTCGCGGCGCTCCTCCTGATGGCGCTCGCGGGCATCGTCGCGAGCGGGCTCGCCGAGCTCGGCCGGCGCGCGCTCGCGCGGGCGCGGCTCGATCGCGACGGCGTGCGCGCCTGGTATCTCGCCGAGGCGGGGCTGGCCGACGTCACGGCCGGGTTGCCGCCCGGCCACGCCTTCACCGACGCGCTCGCGACGACTCCCGCCTCGCCGCCCGCGAGCGGAGCCGCCTGGACCTGGGGCGAGGGCCTCGCCGACGACGCCGACGAAACGCCGCCCGACGACACGCGAGATGGCAACGCACGTGTCATCCTGCGGGTGAACGCCTTCGGCCCGCCGCCCGTCCGGCGACGGCTCGAGGCACTGATCGGCCGCGAACGCGCGCCGTTGCAGCCCGGCGCCCTCTCCTTGACGGGAGATCTCGGGTCGCTGACTCCAGATTTTTCGCTGGACGGCCGAGATTTCGACATGGCCAGCGGCTGTACCGCTCCCGGCCCGGGCCCTGCACGGCCCGGCCTCGCGCTCCCGGAAGGCGCCGGGCTGCCCCTCCTCGCGCACCCCGAGCGCATCGTCGGGCGCGGCGCCGCGCCGAGCATCACGCGCCGGGAGGCCCCCTCGTTCGCCGAGGTCGAGGGCGACGCGCGCGCGACGCGCCTCGCCGCGGGCGCGTTGCCGGCGGCGCTCGGCGACCCCGCGGCGCCGCGCTTCACGGTCGTCGACGGTGACGCCGTCGCCGATCAGCCGACCGCGGGCGTCGGCGCCCTCTACGTCGCGGGTCGTCTCCGGATCGCGAGTCGCCTCGCGTTCACCGGCGTGCTCGCGGCGGCCGGCGGCATCGACGTCGCGCCCGGCGCGACCCTCGAGGTGTGCGGCGGCGCGTGGGCCGCGGGCGCGCCCGCCCTCGCCGTCGACGGCGCCGGATTCGTGCGCGCGAGCGACGCCGCGCTCCGTCTCGCCGCCACGCTCGCCCCTCTGCCCGCGCGCGCGCGCATCGTCGCCGTGCGCGAAGCCCCCTAACCGAAAGGACGCCTTCATGGGAGACACCATCCTCGTCGTCGACGACAGCGCGGACATCGCGCTCATCAGCGCGCGCATGCTCACGCAGCGCGGCTTCGCCGTGATCACGGCCCACGACGGCGCCGAGGCGCTCGCGATGGTCGAGCGCCAGCGCCCGAGCCTGGTGCTGCTCGACGTCATGATGCCCGGCATGAGCGGGCTCGACGTACTCCGCGCGCTGAAGGCGGATCCCGCGACGGCGACCATCCCGATCATCATGGTGACCGCGAAGTCGACCGACGACGACCTGCTGAGCGGCTACCAACAGGGCGCCGACTACTACATCACCAAGCCCTTCACCGCCGACGAGCTGATCTACGGCGTGAGCTTGGCGCTCGGGCGCCAGGTCGCGCAGCCGGCGCCGCGCGCGACCTGAGAACGACGGCCGCGCCGGCGTGAGCGGCGCACAAGGAGGCACACGATGGCCGACACGATCCTGGTGGTCGACGACAACGAGAACGCCACCCGCATGACCGCCCGCATGCTCTCCGGACTCGGCTTCGAGGTGCGGACGGCGCTCGACGGCCCGGACGCGCTCGCGCAGATCGCCGAGCGCCACCCGGACTGTATCCTCCTCGACGTCATGATGCCGCGCATGAGCGGCCTCGAGGTGCTGTCGCGCCTGAAGCGCGATCCCGCGACGACCGCCATCCCCGTCATCCTGCTGACCGCGAAGAGCCAGGACGAGGACGTGCTGACCGGCTACAAGGAGGGCGCCGAGTACTACCTCACGAAGCCCTGCACGACGCGCGACCTGGCCTACGGCATCCGGCTGGTGCTCGGGAACCACCGCCCCCAGGGGGCGAGCGCCGCCGGCTGAGTCCCGAGCGCCGCCGAGCGGGCCGCGGCGACACTGAGCGCCCCGAGCCAGCCGAGCGCCGCCATCACGAGCACCACGCGCGCGTACAGCAAGAGATCGTTGCCGAGCGGCGGCTTGATCGTCGCGAGCGCGAGCGGCACGACGGCCGCGATCGACCACCCGCGACGCACACACCACCAGGCCGCCGCGAGCGCCGCTGCCACGATCAACGTCGTCTGGCCCATCCACAGCACGAACGCCGTCGACAGGTTCCCCACGACGAGCGCCGGCACGTACCAGCGCTGGACCGTGGACGTCGTGGGGGGGACCGCTTCCTCCACCATGGCCACGGCGATCCAGGCGAGGACCGCCGTAGCGGCGAGGTTGAGCACGGCCATGAGCAGCACGGCCGTCCGCAGCGACCCGCGCGCGAGCACCATGCAGAGCGGAGCCGCCTGCGGCGCATACGCATTCACCCCCGCGAGCCAGTACTTGCCCGCGAGGTAGAGGAAGCGGGTGTCGGGCGCGGTCGCCCCGGGCCCTCCGTGCCCCAGGCCGAGCACGCCGGCGCCGAGACAGATCGCAAGGCTCCCGATCACCACCGCGAGGCGCCGCCTACGCTCCGCCGTCGAAGGGATGACCATCCGGTCGTCACGATAGCGGGCGCCCCGTGCAACCGAACAGCCACCGAATCACACGGCGCCCCGACGTGGACCTCGCGCGCGCGGCGGGCTACAGTCCCCGCCCTTCGAGGTCGCCGACGTGAGTCCACCGAGCCGAGCCCGCGGGTGCCTGATCACGGTCGAGGGAATCGACGGCGCCGGGAAGAGTACGCAGGTCGAGCGGCTGGCGGCGCTCCTCGCCGGCCGCGGCCATCGCCTGGTGACCACCCGCGAGCCGGGCGCGACGCCGCTCGGGCGCGAGCTCCGCCGCATGGTGCTCGGCCGCGAACTCGCCCTCGCGCCCGACGCCGAGCTCTTCCTCTTCCTCGCCGACCGCGCCGAGCACGTCGCGACCGTGATCACGCCCGCCCTCGCCGAAGGCGCGGTCGTGCTCTGCGACCGCTTCACGGACTCGACCATGGCGTACCAGGGACACGGCCGCAGCCGCGACCTCGCGCGCGTCCGCCGCTGGAACGCCGAGAGCGCCGCCGGCGTGGTCCCGGACCTCACGCTCCTCCTCGACTGCCCGATCGAGCTCGGCGCCGAGCGCCGCCACCGTGAGACCGACCGCTACCAGGCGCTCGACCGGGCCTTCCACGAGCGCGTCCGCGCCGGATTCCTCGCCGAGGCGGCGGCGGCATCCGGACGCGTCCATCGCATCGACGCGAGCCGCGCGCTCTCCGACGTCAGCGCGGAGGTCGCGCGCGTGACGGTCGCCTGGCTCGACGCCCACGGCTTCCGCGCCGCGGCCGCCTCGGCGAGCGCCTGAGCATGCCGCCCCGCCGCCCCGCCGCGCCCGAGCCGGCACCCGCCGCGCGCACCCCCGTCGTACGCTTCGCCGACGTCCGGGGCCACGAGCGCGCGATCGCGCATCTCCGCCGCGGCTTCGAAGCAGGCCGCCTCGCGCACGCGTTCGTGTTCACGGGACCCGCAGGGGTCGGCAAGCGCATGGTCGCGCGCGCCCTCGCGGCCGGCCTGCACTGCGACACCACGCCGTTCGCGGCCTGCGGCGCCTGCACCGCCTGCCGGACGATCGCCGCCGGCACCCATCCCGACGTGCGCATCGTCACCGGGCCGCTCGAGGGCAAGCGCGACATCTCGATCGAGCAGGTGCGCGACCTGCAGCGCGAGCTCGGCTTCCGCTCGCTCTCCCGCCATCCGAAGGTGGGGATCATCGACGACGCGCACCTCCTCACCGCGCAGGCGCAGAACGCCCTCTTGAAGACGCTCGAGGAGCCGAACGGCGACAGCGTGCTCGTGCTGGTCGCGGTCCAGCAATCGGTGCTGCTGCCGACGATCCTGTCGCGCTGCCAGCGCGTGGGCTTCGGGCCGCTCCCAACCGCGGACGTCGTCGCGATCCTCGAGCGCCACGGCCGGACCGCCGCCGATGCGCGCGCGCTCGCCGCCTATGCGAACGGCAGCCCCGGCGTCGCCCTCGGGCTCGATCCCGACTTCTTCGGCCGGCGGCGCCGCGAGCTGCTGGCGGCGCTCGCGGGGCTCCGCGGCGCCGGCTTCAAGCAGCTCACGGACTTCGCCCAGACGCTCGCCAGCGAGGAGAAGGATCCGACGGCGGTGCTGGCGCTCGTCGCGTCGTGGCACCGCGACCTCTTGCGCCGGGCCGTGCTCGGCGCCGACGCCGAGCTGCAGAACGCCGACCTCGTCGACGCGGTCGGCGCACCCGACGTCGCGCGCAGTCTTCGCAATCTCGAAACGACGTATGCTACGATGCGTGCCCTTCGTCAGAACGCCAACCGCAATCTGGCCCTCGTCCAGATGCTGATGCGCCTCGAGTGACATGACCAGCGCCATCCATTCGTCCACGCCTCACGTGGTGGGCGTGCAGTTCCAGCCCGCCGGCCTGATCCACGACTACGATTGCGGCGGCCTCGATCTCGCGCGCGGGGACCGCGTCGTCGTCGAGGTCCGGCGCACGACGGTGCTCGCGACCATCGCGCGCCCGCCGCGACCGGCCGCGCCCGCCGCCGACGACGCGCCGCGCGTCCTCCGCCGCGCCGACGAGCGCGACCTCGCGCGCGACGAGCAGAACCAGGTCCGCCAGCACGAAGCCTTCCGGTTCTGCCTCCAGCGCATCCGGGCGCGCGCCCTGGGGATGAAGCTCGTGAAAGTGGACGTGCTCTTCGACGGGACCAAGGGCGTCTTCTACTTCACCGCCGAGGGACGAGTCGATTTTCGCGAGCTCGTCCGCGACCTCGCTGGCGGGCTGCACATGCGGATCGAGATGAAACAGATCGGTGCCCGCGACGAGGCCAAGATGCTCGGGGGCGTCGGACCGTGCGGCCGCGAGCTCTGCTGCTCGACCTGGCTCCGCGAGTTCCAGGCGGTGTCGGTGCGGATGGCGAAGGCGCAAGGGCTGTCGCTCAATCCCGCGAAGCTCTCCGGCATGTGCGGACGCCTCAAGTGCTGCCTGCGCTACGAGTACGACACCTATCTCGAGCTGCGGCGCGAGCTCCCGAAGATCGGCGTCCGGGTGACGTCGGTGAAGGGCGACGGCGTCGTGCTCCGCCACGACGTGCTGAAGCAGACCGCCGTCGTGCGGCGGGCGGACGACGACGTCGAGATCGAGGTGACGCTCGAGGATCTGGTCGAGAAGCGTGCCGACTGACGCAACCGCAAACGGAGCGCGGCGCATCTACGTCACGACGCCGCTCTACTACGTGAACGCCGAGCCACATCTCGGCTCCGCGTACACGATCCTCATCTGCGACACGATCGCGCGCTTCCACCGGCAGCGCGGCTACGACACCTACTTCCTCACCGGCACCGACGAGCACGGCGACAAGATCGCCGAGGCCGCCGCGGCTGCCGGCGAGGAGCCGAAAGCCTACACCGACCGCATCAGCGGCATCTTCCGCGGCACCTGGGAAGCGAGCGGCCTCACCTACGACCGCTTCATCCGCACGACCGACGCCGACCACGTCCGCACCGTCCAGAAGATCCTGCAGCAGGTCCACGACGCCGGTGACATCTACTTCGGCAGCTACGGGGGGCTCTACTGCACGGGATGCGAGCGCTTCTACACCGAGAAGGAGCTCGTCGACGGGAAGTGCCCCGACCACAAGACCGTCCCCGACTTCATCGAGGAGGAGAACTACTTTTTCCGGATGGGGAAGTATCAGGAGCGTCTCCTGGCGGCGATCGAGTCCAAGCCCGACTTGATCCGCCCCGAGCGTTACCGGAACGAGGTGCTCGCGATGTTGCGCGAGCCGCTCGAGGACCTCTGCATCTCGCGCCCGAAGAGCCGGCTGACGTGGGGCATCGAGATGCCCTTCGACGACCGCTTCGTGACGTACGTCTGGTTCGACGCGCTCATCAACTACGTGACCGCGGTGCAGGAGCTCGGCCCCGAGCGCTTCCGGACGCTCTGGCCGGCCGCCCAGCACTTCATCGCCAAGGACATCCTGAAGCCGCACGCGGTCTACTGGCCGACGATGCTCATGGCCGCGGGCCTGCCGCTCTACGATCACTTGAACGTCCACGGCTACTGGACGGTCGACGGGCAGAAGATGTCGAAGAGTCTCGGCAACGTCGTCCGTCCGCTCGACATGCAGGCCAAGTACGGACGCGACGCCTTCCGCTACGTGCTGCTGCGCGAGAGCGTCTTCGGCCTCGACGCCGACTTCCGCGAGGACGCGCTCGTCACCCGCATCAACGCCGACCTCGCGAACAACATCGGGAACCTCGTCAGTCGGACGCTCTCGATGCAGCAGAAGTACTTCGCGGGCGTGGTGCAGCCGCTCGGCGAGCGGACGCCCGAGGACGCCGCCCTCGCCGCCGCCTTCGCCGAGGCGGCCCGCGAGGTCGAAACGCAGGTCGCAGACCTCATGCTGTCGCGCGCGCTCGAAGCGATCCTGCGCGCCGCCGACCACGCCAACAAATACATCGTCGAGACCGCGCCCTTCACGCTCGCGAAGGATCCCGCGACCAAGCCGCGGGTCGGCGCCATCCTGCACAATCTCCTCGAGGCGCTGCGGACGACGGCGCAGCTCGCGGCGCCGTTCGTCCCCGAAACGTCCGGACGCATCATCGAGCTCCTGGGCCTCCCGACCGGGGCGCTGCGGCTGCCGGGCGCGGCGTGGGGCGCGGCGTTCCCCGCCGGCCACACGGTGCAGAAGCCGGTCCCGCTCTTTCCCCGCATCGAGCCCTGAGCGCCGGTCCGCGATGGAAACCTCCAGTGACGACGGCGGCGTGACGGCACGGCCGCGCGCCGCCGGCTGGCGGCCGCCCGCGACGGTGGTGCCGCTCGTCGACTCACACTGCCATCTCGACCAGGACGCCTTCGCCGACGACCGCGACGCGGTGATCGCCCGCGCCCGCGCCGCCGGCGTCGGCCGCATGATCACGGTCGGCGCCGGGGGGCCGCTCGCGAGCAACCACGCCGCCGTCGCGATCGCCGAGCGCGACCCCGGCATCTTCGCCGCCGTCGCCGTCCACCCGCACGACGCGAGCGACGTCACCGACGACACCTGGAACGAGCTCCGCCGCCTCTGGGCGCACCCGAAGGTCGTCGCGGTCGGCGAGACCGGCCTCGACTACTACTACGAGCACTCCCCGGCCGACGTACAGCAGCGACACCTGCGCCGCTTCGTTCGCGAGGCGGGACGCGTCGACCTGCCGCTCGTCATCCATTGTCGCGACGCCTTCCCCGACCTGCTCCGCATCTTCGCCGAGGAAGAGGCGGCGGCGGTCGGCGGGGTGATCCACTGCTTCAGCGGCACGCCCGCGGAAGCCGAGGCGTGCCTGACGCTCGGCTTCGCTCTCTCGTTCTCCGGGATCGTGACCTTCAAGACCGCCGACCGGCTGCGCGAAGTGGTGCGTCTCACCCCGCGCGACCGCATCCTCGTCGAGACCGACGCGCCGTTCCTGGCACCGATCCCGCACCGCGGGAGGCGCAACGAGCCCGCGCTCGTGCGGCAGGTCGTGGACGAGGTCGCGCGCGTCCTCGAGGTCGACGTCGCCGAGGCGGCGCGGCTCACGGTCGCCAACACCGAGCGCGCGTTCCGACTGCCGGCGCCGCGCTGAGCCGGCCCCTGCGCGCGCGGCCCTTGCTCCGGCCACGCGGACCCCGTACTACGTCGGCCGTGCTCGTCGGCCACTACAGCTCCGCGTTCGTCGGCAAGGCGGTCGCGCCCCGGACCCCGCTCTGGGTGTTCTTCGTGGCGGCGCAGCTCGTCGACGTCGTATGGGCGTTCTTCGTGCTCGCCGGCATCGAGCGCTTCACGCTCGATCCGGCCCTGCCCTCGAATCCGCTGGTGCTCGAGCACATGCCGTTCACCCACAGCCTCGTCGGATCGCTCGCGTGGGCCGCGCTCGCGGCGGTCGTCGTCGCGCGCATCGGCGCGCTCGGCGGCTCCTGGCGCGCCGGCGTCGTCGTCAGCGCGGTCGTGCTGTCGCACTGGGTGCTCGACCTGATCGTACACCGGCCGGACCTCACGCTCGCGGGCGGCGACGCGAAGCTCGGCTTCGCGCTCTGGAACCGTCCGCTCGTGGCCTTCGTGGTCGAGATCGCGCTCCTCATCGCCACGGCGGCCTTCTGCGCGCGCCGCCCCGGCACCCCCGCGCCGGCGCGCCGGGCGATCGCGCGGGGGCTCGGCGTGCTCGTCCTCCTGCAGGTCGGCTCCTCGCTCGGACCGCTGCCGACGTCCACGACCGCGCTGGTCTTCACCATGCTGGCGTCGGTTGCGGGGCTCGCGTGGGCGGCGGCGTGCGCCGAGCGAAGCGTGTCGGCGGTCTGAACGGCATCGGCGCGGAGCCGCGGCGATCCACCGGGTGCGGCACGCGGTCGCGTCAGCCTGGTGGGCGCGGCAGGACCGGCGCGCGCGCCGCCCGCGCGAGGTCGGCGTCGGGGTCGACGAAACGGCGGCTCGGACGGCCGTTCAGCGAGACCCAGACGTCGGCGCGCACCTCGACCTCGCCGCGACCCGCGCGCCGCGCATCGGCGGCGAGATGGCGTGCGTAGTCCGCGATCATGTCGGGCTGGGTCGCCATCATGCTCGCCTGGAGCGGCGTCAACTCGGCGCGCGGGTCGACCTTCCAGACCGCGCCGGTCGCGGGGTCGCGCAGCCGAAACGTCGCGGTCCCGGCCTTCTCCATCGCCATCACGCGCCACGCGAAGCGGAAGCCCTCTTCCGTCCACGCGACGTCGTCGGTCGCGACGAACGTCCGGAGGGGGATCGTCGCCTGGAGCGCGAGGTGCAGCACGAGCACGCTCATGACCACGCGCTCGGCCGGTACGATCGCCACGCGTCCCGCGCCGGGCGTACGCGCCCCGCACGCCATGGCCGGAAGCCCCGCCGCCACGGCGGCGCGCACGCGCCGCGGCCATCCCGGATCGAGGAAAACGGGCGTGAGCCCGATCATCAGCCACGGAAAGATCCCGATCGGAAAGAGCAGGCTCGTGAGCACGTGGAACACGACGACCACCACGTACGCGAGAAGCCGCGTCCGCCGCCAGAACAGGAACGGCGCGACGCCGAGGTCGAAGGCCGCGCCCGCCCAACTGAACGCCCAGGCTACCCACGGCTCCTCCAGCCACGGCCCGAGCAGCGGCAGGTCGCCGCGCGCCGCCAGCCAGATACGGAGCGGCTGCGCATGCACGAGCCAGTCGGTGTTCAGCTTCGCGACGCCGCCGTAGAAGTAGACGAGCGCGAGCTGGACCCGCAGCACCCACACCACCCATGCCGGCACGCGCTCCGCCGCGCGCTCCGGAGCGCGCCACGCATCGACCGACCCCGCGACGCCCATCGGCAGGAGACACATCACCGCCGCGAGCACGCTGACCAGGTAGTAGTGGTTCAGGTAGATCGTCTTGTCGAGCAAGTGCACCCACGTGAACCCGAGCGCGAAGAGCGCGAGCGAGAGCCGCGTGCAGCACCCCGCGGCGATCGCCAGCGCGAGCACCCCGAGCGCCGCGAAGTGCAGATGCATCCCCCACGCCGGCCAAGGCCGGATCCACTCGAATCCCGGATACGCGAAGAAGAACCGCGGCCGCACGAACAACGAGTCGATCCACCCGTACGCGAAGTACCGCACGACCGCCGCCGCCATCACCGTCCCGAACGCCACCCGAAAGAAGACGAGCGAAGCTGCGTCCACCGGCGAACCCGGCAATGACCGCCACGCGCCCCTCATCTCGCGAAGGCGAGCGAAGCGAAGCCAACCACCAGAACCTCGGAAGGCGACGAGCGAAGCGAGTTCGCCCACCAATCCACCCACCAGCGACCGGAGCGCGCTCAAAAGCGGGCAGATGCTAGGCGCGACCGACTGAGCGCGGAGGCGTAGCGGAGCTACGTCGCACAAGCGAAGGAGGGAGCAACGACGCAGATGCCCGCTTTTCAGCGCGTGACCGTCAGTCGCCGTCGTTGCCTCCAAAGGTGAGCTTGACCCCCAGCACGCTCGCCACGTCCACCGTCAACGCCCGCCGCAACCGCTGCACCGCCTCGTACGCCGCGAGCGCCTCGTCGCGATGGTTCACGACGGCGTCCGCGAGCGGCTCCGGCACCGCCGCGACGGCTGCCAGCGCCTCGGTAAGGAGCGCGCGGACCTCCGCGTCGATCTCGGCGCTGAGCGGCGCCACCTGCGAGCCCAGGCCCGTCGCCTGTCCGCCCGTGTAGGTGCCGCGATAGACGTCGGCGATGCCCTGGAGGTTGGCGCCGATGCCGGCGAGGGCGTCGCCGCTGCGCGGCGACTCGACGAGGTCGGGACGCGGTCCGCCGGCGTCCACGCCGAGCGGCGCGCCGAGCCGGTTCTCCTCGACGTTCTCGGCCGTGAAGATCATGCGGTTCACGACCTCGTCGAACGCCTCCTTCAAGGACGCGAACGTCGAACCGCCGATGCCAGAGTCGACGAAGTCCCGACCGAAGTCGCCGCCTCCCGGCTCCCAAGCATCGCGAAGCTCCTCGGTCCGCTCGCGCACGTTCACGGAGAGCGCCAGCAGATAGGCCCGCCGCCGCGCGTCCTCGTTGCCGAGGAGACGGCCCACCACGCCCGCATCGCCGCCGACTGGGTCGAAGAGGAAGTACTCCATCGCCTGGAACCCGACCTTCTGCGCACCGAGCGTGTCGAGGTAGGCCGACGAGAGCGCGTTGCCGCCGGCGACCTCCGCGTCGATCTGGGCCGTGTTCGCGGTCGGCCAGTCGATCCGCGCGCTCGTCCGCTGGGACTCCGAAGGACCGAGACGAAACGCTTCGGTCTCCTTCCACGCGCGCCGCGTCGCCCGCCACGCCGCTTGTGCGAACGCGAGGCGCTCGCCCCCCGGCGCGGTCACGAGATCCTCGACGGCCACCTGCAACGACGTGGCTTCCGCGGCGAGCGCGCGATAGCCCGCGATCGCGCCGGCGCTCGAGAGGTCGCGGAGGAAGGTGCGCCGCGGCCCGAGCGACCCGCCCGTCGGGCAGCCGGTCGGGATCCCGAGGCCGGCCGCCGCGCGCAGCACGTTGACACCGTCGCTCACGGTGACGGCACCGCTTCCGTCGGCGTCGCAGCGCGCGAGCTCACACTCGCCGAGCCCGGCCGCCGCGCGCAGGACGCGCACGCCGTCGGTCACGCTGATCGCGCCGCTGTCGTCCGCGTCCCCGCAGATCTGGGCGCGCGCCGCGCCCGTGAGCGCCAGCACCGCGACCGCCGCCACCAGGATCGTTCTCGAGAGCATCATGCGTCCTTTTGTCACAACGATTCCAGAAAGCGTACGAGAGCGGCGCGGTCGTCGGCCGGAAGGGCCCGGAACGCCTCGCGCGCGGACGTCGCCTCGCCGCCATGCCAGAGGACGGCCTCGGCAAAGCCGCGCGCGCGCCCGTCGTGCAGGAGGAAGAGATGGTCGTTCACCGTGAGCACGAGGCCGAGGCCCCAGAGCGGCGGCGTCCGCCACTCGCTGCCGCTCGCGAGGTGGTCCGGGCGTCCGTCGGCGAGATCCGGCCCGAGGTCGTGCAGCAGGAGGTCGGTGTACGGATGGATGGTCTGTCCCGAGACCGCCGGAAATCCGGCGAGCTCGCCGGTGGCGAGCGTCGGCACGTGACAGGACGCGCAGCCCGACGCCGCGAAGAGCGCCTCGCCGCGGCGCACGATCGGGTCATCGACGTCGCGCCGGGCCGGCACCGCGAGCAACGTCACGTAGAACGTCACCAGGTCGAGCTTCAGTTGGTCGATCTCCGGCACGCCGCCGTTCGGCGCGTCCGCGCACGCGGCCTCGGCGGCCGTGCAGTCCTCGGACTCGAACAGGGGCGACGTGATGCCGATGTCGCCGACGAATGCGCCGGCCGTCTGCTGCTCGATCGTCGGCGTGCTCGCCTTCCAGCCGAACCGGCCGACGGCCGGCTCGCCGCGCCGGCGGTCCCAGACGAGGTTCGGCCGGCCGGAAATGCCGTCGCCGTCCCCGTCGTCTGGATCGGCGTGGGCGAGGAGCGTCGCCTCGTCGACCGCCGCGAGGAGGCCGAGGCCGACGATCTGCTGCGCGGTCCGTACCGACGTCAGCACGTCGGGCGCGAGGGGCCCGTAGGCGAGTGCGTCGATCGCGAGGTGCGGGGCACGCAAGCGGTACGGCGCGCCGTCGTCGTACGATCCCGCGCGTTCCTCGTAGACGAGGCGCGGCGCGCCCTCGGCGGGCACGCCGAGAATGGAACGGTTGCCGAGCTGACGCCCATAGCGCGGATCGGCCACGCTCCCGCCGGAGGCGTCGTCGCCCGGGACGCTCAAGCGCACCACCAGCGACTCGAAGGCCTCGCCGTCGGCGATCGGCGGCCGGCCGCGCCCGTCCTTGAAGTGGCAGGCCGAGCACGACGCGGCATTGAAGATCGGCCCGAGACCGTCGCTGCCGACGGTCGACGACGGCGCCGTCACCCAGTTGCGATTGAAGAGCGCGTTGCCGGTGAAGAAGTCGGGACGCTCGCCGAACGGCAGATTCGGCGCGGGCTGCCCGAACGCGTTCACGGAGGCGTCGAAGACGGTCGCATCACCGCCCGAGCGCGGATCGGGCGCGAGGCCGGGACAGACGAGCGCGCCGTCGAGCCCGGCCGCGGCGCGCAGCAGGCGCACGCCGTCGGTGACACCGACGGCGCCGCTGCCGTCGACGTCGCACACCGCGACCTCGCAGCCGGCGGCGAGGTTGGCCGCCGTGCGAAGCGCGCGCACGCCGTCGGTGAGCGACACCGCGCCGCTCCCGTCGGCGTCCCCGCAGACGGCGGCGCGCGCGACGGATGCCGCGAACGCGACGGCCGCGCCGAGCAGCAGCGCGGCCGCGCCATGGGATGCGCCGGCCCTCACGTCGCTCGGTGGCCTTCCCTCATGCGCCGGTGCCCATCGACACGCCGAGCGCGTCGGCGACGCCCGCGAGACCGTCGGCCTGCGTGAAGAGCGCCGTGATCGCCGCCTCCACGGCGACGCGCCCCGGGCTCTCGTCCGCACCCAGGATTGCCTGATCGAACGGCTCGGGGATCGCCTGGATCGCGGCGACGCTCGCCGCGAGCTGCTGCTGCACCGCCGCGTCGAGCGCCGGATCGACCTGGCGCACGAGATCGTCGAGGCCCGGGCCGTCGAGGTCGCGGTACCGCCCGAGGTAGCCGTTCTGGATCCCGACGGCGTCGTTCGCGAGGTCGTCGCGGGTCCTGTCGGAGAAGCACGAATGCTCGTCTTCCTGGTCGCGGGTCTCGAAGGCGACGCTCAAGCGCTCGCCGCCGAGCTCGCTCGCGCTGAGCGTCCCGAGCCCGGTGAGGATGCGGCCGAGGGCCTCTTCGGGGTCGAGGGCGAGGAACTCGGCCCGGTAGTTGCCGGCGTCGCCCGGCGCCCATGCTTCGACCACCTGCTCCAGATCGTCGATGAGCAGATCCGCCGCCGCTTGCAGGTACGCGCCCCGGCGCTGCTGGTTCTCCGCCGTGCCGGTGCCGTCGGTCACGTAGTCGGTGAACGGCCGGGCGCCCGGCCCCGTCGCGCTGCGGTCCTGTCCCCAGAGCAAGAATTCGATCGCGTGGTAGCCGGTCGCGACGTTGGTCTCGCCGCCGTCCTCGTTCGCCGCCGCGAGCGTCTCCCGGTCGATTACCGGGAACCCGGCCGGATCGTTCACGATGCCGCTCGTCGGCGCGCCCTCGACGTAGTCGATGTAGTTCTCGTCGAGCGGCCAGGCGTTGATGCGACCCTCGGGGCCGGTCTCGGGATCGTCGATCGGCCCGTTGTAGAAGCGGCCGATCTCGCTCTGCTGATAGGCCGGGCGCGCCGCGATCCACGCCGCCTTGGCGGCGTCGAACGTCGCCTGGCTCGGCGCCTCGACGAAGGCGTCGATCGCATCGCGCAGCGCCTCCGCGCCCGCGAGGGCGTCCTGGTAGGCGGCATGGAGCCCGTCGGCGTAGTGGGCAACGACGGCGGCGGCGGTCACCTGGGTCGGCGTCGCGGTCGCCGTGGGCGCCGGCGTCCCGTTGCCGCCGCCATGGCCGTTGTCGTTGTCACCGCAGCCGGCCGCGAGCACGGCGGCGGCGGCCATCATCACGAGCAGTCGCTTCATCATCGGGATCTCCTGTCTGCGCTCAGTCGTCGTCGTCCGGCGCGCTCGAGCGGTAGTCGTTCGGTTGTATGGTGTAGATGGCCCAGAGCACCGCGCCGATCATGAACGCGAGCACGGCTTCGAGGCCGAGGAAGGCCGCGACCTTGAGCCAGGCGAAGAGCGGCGAGACGAAGCGGACCAGCCAGCCTGCCGCCTCGTCCGCGAGGGCGGCCGTGAACGCGAGGCTCACGACGAGCGCCTTGCGGTGGTTCGGCATCGGCACGAAGAGCAGGAGGTGCGTCATCGTCAGCACCAGCATGCCCATGGCGAAGAGGTGGAAGTGGGTGATCTCGAGGAGGCCCTGATAGCTCCGCGGCTGGGTGAACATCGCCTCGTCGCCGAGGTAGTAGGCGACGACCGACGCCGGGTTCAACGTCATCTTGGCGAAATAGAGGAGCGCGTTGGTCACCCAGAGGAGCGTGACGAACACGAGGAACCACACCAGCACGAGCCGGAGCAGCCGGTTGTCCTTCCAGTCGCGCGTGATGGTGAAGCGCATCTAGCGTCCCGTCCCCGGAACGGCGGCGGGCGTGGCACCGGCTTCCGGCGCGGAGACGGGCGCGCCGGCCGCGCGCTCCGCGTCCGGGGCGAGCACCACGACCGCGACGAGGGCCAGAGCGCGCCGCACGCCGGCCGTCATCGCTTGCGCGCTCAACGTGGCGCCGGTGATGCCCTGGATGCCGGCGCCGAGCTTGAGATCGCCGTCGAGCGCGCGGCCGTCGAACTGCCCGATCCAGCGCTCGGTCGGGAGGTACTCGGGCGGCTCGTGGAAGGCGAGCACGTCGACCCGGCGGAGCTTGCCGTCGGGATCGACCACCACCATGAACGTCTCGGGCAAGGTGCGGACGATGTGGCTGTCGATGACGGCGTAGCCCTGCACCGCTCCGGCCTTCCAGCCGACGTGGATCGTCCACAGCTGGGTGTCGAGCGGCGCGCGGGCGCGCTGCTCGACCTCGGCCTTCTGGGCGTCGGTGAGGATGACGACCCGCTCCTCGATGCGGTCGTTCTCGGGAAACGCGAGGGCCAGCGCCTCGTCCTTGGCGAGGAAGACGGCGGCGCGCGCCGCGCGGCCCGCCGCACACGCCGCGACGACCATGCCGAGCAACGCCGCCAGCCGCAGACGCCGAACGCGCACCGTCAGAACACGAATCCCGCGCCGAGGTTGACCTCGTCGGCGCGCGGCTTGCCGCCGCCCGCGTTGAAGTTGCGGTACTCGAGCTTCAAGACGACCTGCGGGTGCGGCTTGTAGTCGAGGCCGACAGTGTAGAGCTGGACGTCGTTCCCCGGCACGCGGGCGAAGCCCCGCGGCACCTTGTCCTGCGTGTCGAAGATCTCGTAGCGGAAGAACGGCGAGAGGTACTGCGTCGTGTCCGGAAGGACGAGCGGAAGGACGTCGTACGCGGCCTCGGCGTAGAAGCCGAAGATGTCCTCGGCGATCGTCTCCTCGGCGGCGCGGCTCAGCGTGTCGGCGTCGTCGATCGAGGTCATCGCGCCGAGCACGCGGAGCTCGAGGCCCCGGTACCGGGCCTGCGCGTGCGCCTCCCAGAGCAGCGTGAAGGCATTCGGCTTGTCACCGTCGAACTCGCCGTTCTGGCCGGTGTTGCCGGCGAAGAAGGACGCGCCGACCATGGTCCCCGCGAAGGGCGTGTAATCGAGGCGCATCGTGCCGGCGAGGTCCTCGGCGACGGCGCGGTTGCCGCTCTGCCTCCCGTCGCGAATGCCCTTCGACTCGTAGCCGGCGGCGTTCAGGCTGTTCATGAGGTAGGCGCGATACTCGAGCCCGGGCGCCAGGGTTCCGAAGAAGCCGACGCCGCCCTCGCGCCAGGTCGTCGGGATGATCGAGCGCTCCACCTCCGGACGGAGGACGCCGTGGAAGAACGGCGGCTCGTGCACCTCGTTGATGAAGCCCATCGGGACGAGGAGGAGACCGGCGCGCACGTTCAGCTGTTGCCAGAGCATGAAGTCGAGGTACGCGAACTCGACCTCGACCGCGCCGCTGTCGGAGCTGACGGTCTCCTCGCCGATGAGCGCGTGCTCGAACTCGATCTCCGCGTTCATCAGGATGCGATCGGTGAACTTGTAGCCGGTGTACAGGACGAAGCGCAGGACGTCGAAGCGATCGCGCTTCCCTTGCTGATCGCTCACGTACTTCTGGAAGTTGTACTCCCCGTAGCCGCCGATCGAGAGGCCGCGGTCGACCTGGTAGACCTTCGACGCCGCCGGGCCGAGGCCGTAGACGCTCTTGAGCTCCTTGTGCTCGGGGAGGACAAGGGCACGCTTGAGACGATCCACCTCCGTCGCGAGGACGCCGATCTTGCGATCCTGCTCGGCGGCCGCCCCGGCCGTCACCTCCTGCGCGGATGGGGACGCCGCGGGGGCGGTCGCCGCGGGCGCCGCCGCTCCCTTCGGCGCACGGCTCGGCGTGCCCCGCTCCGCTTCGAGCGCCCGCAGGCGCGCACGCATGTCCTCCATCTCCTTCTGCATGCGATCGAGCTGCTCCTGATAGGCGCGGATGCGCGGATCGTCGGCGGCGAACGCCGGCACGATCCCCGTCTGGGCGGCGAGGAGGACGACCAAGAGCGACCACGCGACGATACGACGATTCTTCATTGCCTGCTCTCCATGATGGCGGGGCGCACGGCCGGCGGGGAGGCGGCGGGACGCGGGTCAAAGCCTCGGGGCGGTACTCCGGCGAACGTGATACGGCCGTCCTCGACGAACAGCGCGCCGACGCCGGACAAGCGCGCCAGGACGGCGGCGGCCCCCGGGGGGCCGACCACGAGGAGCGCCGTCGAGAGGGCGTCGGCGGTCGTGGCGTCGGGCGCCCACACCGTGACGGCGAGATCACCGCCCACGGGACGTCCGGTACGCGGATCGTAGACGTGGCTCGGCGCGCGCCAGCCCTCGGCGGCGAAGTCGCGCGCGTAGTTGCCGGACGTCGAGACGGCGAGGTCGCGATCGAGCACGAGCGTTCCGACACTGCCCTCCGGGTCCTCGGGATCGCGGACGGCGATGCGCCAACCGCCCTCCGGACCCTCGCCGAGCAGCGCGAGGTTACCCCCGAGATCGATGACCCCGCGGCGTGCGCCCATGGCCAGAAGCGCCGCCCGGGCCCGATCGAGGCCGTAGCCCTTGGCGATCCCGCCGAGGTCGACCGCCATCCCGTCGCGAGCGAAGCGGACGGTACGGGTCGGAGCGTCGAGGAGGAGGCCGCCCCACCCGACGGCGTCGACGCGGCCGGGCGGAAGATGCGCGAGCTCCCGATAGGCGCCCCACCTCCGCAAGAGCGGCAAGACGGTCGCGTCGAACGCGCCGTCGGTGAGCGCGCTCAGGGCGCGGGCGCGCGCGAGGCACTCGAACAGCTCGGCGTCCACGGGCTCGGCATGGCGCGCGGCGTGGAGGTTCACCCGGACGAGCGCGCTTTCCGGCCGGTAGAGGCTCATCGTCGCGTCGACGCGCCGGAGCGCCGCGAACGCCGCCTCGAAGACGTCGCTCCGCGGGTCCGCGAGCGTGACGCGCGCGATCGTTCCCATAACCAGCTCGGCGCGGGTGGCAGACCCAGCGGCGGCCGAGGCCGCGCCGAACGTGAGGAGGCCGAGCATCACGAGCGCGGCGACGGGTCGTCGGGGACGCATGGAGAACATGGCGATTACTTGAAAATGATTTTCAATTTCGCGGAACGGCCCGTTCCTTACGCGGGGACCCCCCGCGTGTCAAGCGCGCGCCCGCGCGCGTGCCCGCGCGCGCTTTCCGATGGTCCGGAACGACCGGAGGTCCCGCGCGGTCGCGGACCCCGCGAGGAACGCGCCGCTCAGGTCTGAAAGACGTGGTGCGCACGCCGCGCGGCGGTGCGTGGTCCGCGGCCGGCTCGGCACTCGGCGCAGACGCCGTAGATCTCCATCTTGTGCCGGGTAATCACGAAGCCGAGCTTCTGCGCCACCTGCTCCTGCAACCGCTCGATCGAGTCGTTCGCGAACTCCACGATGCGCCCGCAGCGCTCGCAGATCAGGTGGTCGTGGTGGTGCTCGTGCTCGACGTTCTCGAATCGCGCCTCGCCGTCGTGGAAGTGACGCTCGGCGGCGAGCCCGCATTCGCGGAGCAAACGCACGGTACGGTAGACCGTCGCGTATCCGACCCGCGGGTTCACCTGTTTCACCTCGCGGTAGAGCTCCTCGACGCTGATGTGCCGGTTGTTCGCGAAGAAGACGCGCGCGATGTCGTCGCGCTGGGAGGTCGACCTGAGCGACCGCTCGCGGAGGGCGTCCTTGAACGCGGAAAACCGCTGCGCCTGCGTTCGCTGACTCACGGCCGTCGACGAGCCCCTGGCATGCGTTGCAGCGGCGCTTGCCGTCACGCCTCCGCCATCGCGGCCGGCTTGCGCCCCCCGATCAGCGCCCGCAAAGCCGGAGACAGGAATACCTGCTCCAGGTCCCGCTCCGCGAGCGCCGCACAGAGCACCTCGACGCGCTCCGGACCCGAGAGCTTGCGGTCCATCAGGATGACGTCGCGCCCACCGAGCCGGCAGACGCCGCTGCGCGGCCGGTAGCCGACGTCGCGCAACAACTCCTCCTCGCGCACGTCGAACCCGAGCTCGCGCGCCACCCGCGTGAGCTCCTCGACCATCGCCCCCACCGCCGCCGATTCCTTACGCTTCACGGCCGGGGATCATAGTGGTAAACGCTGGTCAGAGTCCATGATCAAGAGCATCCTCGCGACGCTGGACGGCTCCGAGCACGCACAGACCGCGACCCGGTACGCGATCTGGTTGGCGGAGCGACTACAGGCGACGGTCGTCGGCATGCACGTCGTCGACGTCGTGTCGATCGAAGGCTCCGGGGCCTTCCTCCACGACGTGTCCGGCTCGCTCGGCTTCGAGCCCTACCTCGACTTCTCGTCGAAGATGCGCGAAGCGCTGCACGAGCGCGGCCGCATCATTCTCGACCAGTTCCTCGCGACGTGCGCCGAGCGCGGCGTCCGAGCGGACACCTATCTCGCAACCGGCATCGTCGCGAACGAGATCTGCGAGCAGGCTCGGACCGCCGATCTGGTCGTCGTCGGGCATCGCGGCGTGAACGAGCGCTTCTCGACCGGCCTCCTCGGAAGCACCACCGAGAGCGTCACCCGCAAGTGTCCGAAGCCGCTCTTCGTGTCGCCCTTGGAGTTCCGTGAGATCCGCCGCCCGCTCCTCGCCTACGACGGCAGCCAACGCGCCGCCGCCGCCATGCACGAAGCCGCCGAGCTGGCGACGGCGCTCGGCCTGCCGCTCACCGTCCTGCACGTCGGCAAGGAGGACGCCGCGACCGACCGCGTCGTCGACGAGGCGCGCCGCTATCTCGCGTCCCACAAGGTCGAGGCAACGTTCACTACCCGCCCCGGCCACGCCAACGAGGCCATCCTCGACGCCATGGCCGAGGGTGACCACGACCTCCTCCTGATCGGCGCCTACGGCCACAGCCGCATCATCGAAATGGTGCTCGGCAGCACGACCGAGTACGTGCTGCGGAACGCCACCGCCCCCGTCTTCCTCTGCCGCTGAACGCACGAAGGGCTCGCGGCCGTCCGTGGCCGCGAGCCCTTCGTGGCGTCGAGCCCGGAACGAAGCCGGGTCGAACGCTCAGCTGCCGGAGCTGATGAGCTCGGCGATGGTGAACTTGTCCTCGACCGTCCCGGCCTTGTCGCCCTGCGACCAATACCATCCGGGCTCCCCCGGGAAGCGGTGGCTCGGAAGCGCCGCCTTGGTGGCGTGCTGGAGCTGCATGTCGACCATGACGATGCAGGGGGTCAGCGTGGTCTCCTCCTCGTACTTCATCGCAGCGCCCGCGAAGGCCTCCTTCCGCTGCGTGAAGTTGTTGACCCAGATTTTCCAAAGCTGCCCGGCGCGGTCGTACATGTCCGTGAAGGGCACCTCGTAGACCTCCTTGTCGACGTAGAGGACGCGCTTCGAATACGCGTACTGCGGGAGCTTCGACTCGCCCTCGACCACCCACACCTTGCGCTTCTCCCATTCACCCTCGAACGACCAGTCGATCGCTCCGTCGTTCCACTTCACGGGGAAGTTCGTGGTGTGGAAGGCGCCGAGCATTTCCTTCTCGCCCAGGAACTTCCAGTTGGCCCAGGCGATCTGTCCGGCGTAGCCGCCGTAGCTGTCCTGGTCGGTGTCCTGGCCGAAGAGCGCGTCGGAACGCTGCGCGGTCGAGAGCCGGCGCACGCGGCGGAGCGACGGCAGGTAGAGCCAGCTGTCGTCCTGCTTCGCGGGGTCGAAATAACGGTAGTAGGTGAACCCGACGCCCTTCAGATCGAACGGCTCGATGAGCGGATGAAGCGTCTCCTTGAACTCGAACTTCTCGGTGTTCGGGATCTCCGGCTTCGGATCGACGTAGAGTCGCCCGACGTAGCGCAGCCGGCGGAAGTGGTCGACCAGGAAGTGGCGCTCGACCTGCAGCGGCCGATCGTCGGAGATCGGGCCGGTGTCGGCGTCGAAGTTCCGCAGATCGAGATCGTCCTCGAAGCCCGGACGGAAGTTGAAGTTCCACATGATCTTGTTCGCGACGTACTGGTCCCCGGTGTCGAGCTTCGGAAACGGCTGGCCCGCGACGTAGTTCTCGAGACCCTGGCCGTCCGGGCCGAGTTTCACCTGCGCCGAGAACTTCTCGGTCGCCTCCTTGTAGGCCTTCTTGAAGACGATGGGCTTGGAATCGATGATCTTCATCGGCCAGCCCTTCTGCACGCACCAGAACATGCCCGGCGACACGAGGTCCTTCACCTTGTCGGCGTTCGCCTTCGTGATGACGTCGCCGGGAGCGACCTGAGCGGCGACCGGCGCGGCCGTCAGCAATGCGATCGCGGCGACGGCGAGCGAGCTGCGCGTGAGATTCCGCATGAGATGTCCTTTCTGTGGTTGCGAAGCCGAACGCGTGGTGATCACGCGCGAGGACCCAACGTCAGGCTCGGAGATCCGACCCCAGATACGCCGCCCCCAGTTTCCATGTCAAACGTGAAGGCGGCGCGGACCCTCAGCCGACGACGTCGCCGCCGCGCGAGGAATCGACCTCGTCGCGCCGCAGGCGGGCGAGCCGCTCCTCGAGCTTCTTGATCGACCGCTCGATGCGCTGGACCTCGTGCTGGACGACGGGGTGGTTGGTGATGCGATCGACCGAGGACTTGATGCGCTCGTCGATCGAGCGCTGCAGCGCCTCGAGACGGCGCTGCGGAGCCGCGAGCAACTCGTCGAAGAATCCCTTGCCGTGCTCGCGTTCCGGGATCGTCGGCGTCGCTCCGAGCGCCGCATCCGGCCGCTCGCCGACCGAGCCGGAGACGATCTCCTGCATCCGGCGACCCGCCTTCTCGCCGATCGTCCCGATCGCCTCCACCCCCTTCTCCACCCGGGTGCGGATCTCGGCGAGCGTGTCCTCGCCGTGCTGCACGAGCTCGCGCAGGAGGCCGAGCGAAATGAGGCTCGAGCGGCGCTTCTCCTCTTCCAGGATGATCTGGGCGAAGGTGATCGCGGTCAGGTCGTCGCCGTTCTCGTTGTCGATGACCTTCACGTCGTTCCCCGAACGCACCAGGCGGGCGATCTCGTCGAGGGTGATGTAGCGGCTCTCCGACGTGTCGTAGAGCTTCCGGTTGCCGTATCGCTTGATCAGTCGGAGGGGGGTCGTCTGGCTCATTGGGAGCTCCTCACTCGGCCATGATCCGCATGAGCACCGTGCGCGAACGTGGACCGTCGAATTCACAGAGATAGATCGCCTGCCACGTCCCGAGCGCGAGCTTGCCGTTTTCCACGAGCAGGCTCTGCGAGGCACCGACGAGGGTCGAGAGGAGGTGTGCCGCCGCGTTGCTTTCGGTGTGCAAGGAATCGTCCTGCATGGGGATCGTCTTCAACAACTCGCGGATCATGCCCTTGCGGACGTTCGGATCGGCGTTTTCGTTGATCGTGATGGCGGCAGTCGTGTGCGGGACGAAAACGTGGCACATCCCGCTCGTGACTCCCGATTCCCTGACGACGCGACGTATGCCCGCGGTCACGTCGATCATCTCCATCTGCGACTCGGTCTCGACCTTGAATCTGTGCACGGGATTGACGCGGAGTACCATACGCTGCAGCGCGTGATCAAGGTGCCGCGCCGCTCCGGCGCAGGCCAAGCCCTCGATATGGCGAGTCGACTCTCCTCATCGTCGCTTCACGCTGGTAGAGTTCGCCGCCGTGCGTAATCCCGTCGCCGCTGCGGTGCAGATGGAGAGCGGCCCGGACCTTGCCGCGAACCTCGCCCGGTCGCGGGCTCTGGTCGTCGAAGCCGCCGCGCGTCATGCGCGTCTCGTCGTGTTGCCGGAAGTCTTCGCGTGGCGCGGTCCGCGCGAGGCGGAGGCCGGCGTCGCCTCCCCGATCCCGGGTCCGGTGAGCGACTTCCTCTGCGGGCTCGCGGCGGAGCTCGGGGTGACGCTCGTCGGCGGATCCTTCCTCGAGCGCTCGGACGAGGCGACGCGCTCCTTCAACACCTCCCTCCTGATCGATCCGCGCGGAGCGATCCGCGCGGTCTACCGGAAGATGCACCTCTTCGACGTCGACCTCCCGGGCCGGGTGACGGTCCGCGAGTCGGACGCCCGCATCCCGGGAACCGACGTGGTCACGGCGCCGACCGAGCTCGGGACCGTCGGGATGAGCATCTGCTACGACCTCAGGTTCCCGGAGCTCTTCCGCCGGCTCGCCGTCGCGGGCGCGACCATCGTCACGATCCCGTCCGCCTTCACGGCCTACACGGGCGCCGCGCACTGGGAGCCCTTGCTTCGCGCCCGCGCGATCGAGAATCAGGTGTTCGTGATCGCCCCGAACCAGACCGGCACGAGCCCGCACGGCTTCCACGACTACGGCCACTCGATGATCGTCGATCCCTGGGGCACCGTGCTCGCGCGCGCGTCCGAGGGCGAGGCCGTGATCACCGCGGAGCTCGATCTCGATCACCTGGCGCGCGTCCGCCGCGAAATGCCGTGCCTCCACCACACGCGGTTGCTCTCGTGAGATCCCGCGCCCGTCGTCCGACGGCTCCCGATCCGCACACCGGCGGCCCGAGCCGGTTCCCGCTGGTCACGGTCGCCGAAGCGCTGGCGGCGCTCCGGGGCTTTCGCCCCGTGGCCGCCGAGCGCATCCAGGTCGCCGACGCGCCCGGACGCGTCCTCGCCCGCGACGTCCGCACCACCATCGACCTCCCGCATTTCGAGCGCTCCTACATGGACGGCTTCGCGGTCCGTGCCCGCGACACCGCCGCTGCCGGCACGGATCGTCCCGCGCGCCTCGCGATCGTCGGCAGCGTGCGCATGGGCCATCCCGTCGACGCACGCCTCGGTCGCGGCGAGTGCATGCGGATCCCGACCGGCGGCATGCTCCCGGCGGGAGCCGACGCCGTCGTCATGGTGGAGCACACCGCCGAAGCGGCCGACGGCACCGTCGCCATCGCGCGCGCCGCGAGCGCCGGGCAGCACGTCATGCGGCGCGGCGAGGACGCTCGCAAGGGCGCCCGCATCTTCGAGCGCGGGCACCGACTGCGGCCCGCCGATGTCGGGGCGCTCTCGGGCATCGGGCTCGACCGCGTGTGGGTCGTACGCCGGCCGCGGGTCGCGGTGCTCGCCACCGGGGACGAGATCGTTCCGCCGGACGTCACCCCGCAGGCCGGACAGGTACGGAACGTCAACCAGTACGCGCTCCGCGCGCTCATCGCGGCGGCCGGCTGCGAGCCCGTCGAGTTCGGCGTGCTGCCGGATCGCGAAGGGGTGATCCGGTCGGCGATGCGGCGGGCGCTCACCAAGGCCGACGCGGTGCTCGTGTCGGGCGGCAGCTCGGTCGGCACCAAGGACCTCACGCCGATGGTCGTCGCCGCGATGCCGCGCGCGCGCATCCTCGTGCACGGTATCCGGATCAGGCCCGGCAAGCCGACGCTGATCGCGCGGGCCGCCGGGAAGCCCGTCATCGGGCTTCCCGGCAATCCGACTTCCGCGCTCGTCATCTTCCACGTCTTCGCCCTGCCCCTCCTGCGTCTGCTCGGCGGCGAGCCGCGGGACGCGGCGTTCGCCCCGCGCCGGGCCGTCGTCGCGGAGCTCGGCGCGCGCGTCGGATCGCTCGTGGGCCGCGAAGACTGGATCCGCGTCGCGCTCGTCGCGCGACCCGACGGCACGCTCGCGGCGCGCCCGGTGGCGGGCGGGTCGGGCGACATCGTCGGGTTCGTGCGGGCGGACGGGCTCGTGCGGATCCCCGCCGACGCCGCCGAGCTCGCCCCCGGCGCGCGGGTCGTCGTCACGGTCATCGATTGAGGAACGCCGACGGGCGGCCTCCCTCGGGATCGGCGCCCCCACGAGCACTCGCCTCTTTACGGTCCGATCGGCGCTGCGTAGAGTCCCGCCCATGCTCGGCGGGCTCGTCACGAAGCAGTTCGCGCGCGGCCGGAGCCCCGCATGACGCAGCAATCCGCCTCGACCGACCCGTGGACCTGGATCTTCCTCTTGAGCGGGCTCGGCAACCTCGTGAACGGCCTCTGGATGCTCGCCGATCCGGCGCACTGGTACGTGACCCTGCCGGCCGCCGTCCCCGACTTCGGTCCGCTGAACGAGCACTTCGTGCGCGACATCGGATCGGCGTTCGCGATGCTCGGGCTCGCGCTCGTGTGGGGCGCGGCGCGCGCCGAGGTGCGCCTGCCCGTGCTCGTCCTGGTCACGCTCTTCAACGCGCTGCACGCGCTCGTGCACGTATGGGACACGAGCCGCGGGCTCGTCGGCTCCGAGCACTGGGCCATCGACTTCCCCGTCGTCTACCTGCCGACCATCGTCCTCGTGGTCCTCACGGCGATGCTCGTGCGCCACACGGAGGCGCGCAGATGAACGCGCACCCCGTGCTGCGCCTCGTCGCGGGCGTGCTCCTCGGGCTCGCGCTCGGCAGCGTCCCGTTCCTGCGCTACGGCGCGTGCGGTCACCATTCCGCGCCCGCCGTCGTCCACGTCCATCGGCACTGATCGTCCTCCGAAGGGAGAACCGCCATGCGTCTCGCGCCCATCGAACGGCCATCCACCCTCGTCGGGAAGCTCGCCTACTGGATGACCGAGCGCCGCCTCGGCAAGGTCATCACCCCGATGAAGGTGATCTACGCGCGCCTTCCCGCGCTCTTCCGCCACGCGTAGCAGCAGACCCGGATCGTCGAGATCACGTGGCTGAACGCGCTCGAGAACTACTACAATCTCTTGAACCTGCCGCTCGGCATCGAGGCGGACGGGCTCTGCGCGATCGCGCAGCGGCGGGCGGCGTGAGGCAGCCGTTGGGACATCCCCTCGAGATGCCGCATCATGGACCGAATGTCTGTAGCCCGATGGCAAAGTCGTGGTGGGCGGCACGCGCCTCGTCGCCGAAGCCTTCGACTTCGCGCTCGTGCGCTACGATGCGCGGCAGGGAGATGAAACCAGGAGCACATTGGCACGCCGAGCGACCGGCGATCCGACTTTTGCGTGATTGTGGCTGGTAAGGCGCTTTGATATGGGCCACCCATATGAAGACGACCCTGGAGATCGACGATCGGCTGCTCGAGCGCGCCAAGCGGCACGCGGCGGCGCACCGTACGACGCTCCGCGCCGTGGTCGAGGATGCGCTCCGGGCGCGGCTCGCCGCCCGGCCTGAGGCTACCCGGCGCTATCGCTTCGCGCCGCCGATCATCAAGGGAACGCGCCCGCCCGCCGTGGACGTCGCCGACCGCACCGCGCTCTACGATCTCCTCGACGAGCGTCGATGATCGCCGTCGACACGAACGTGCTGGTGCACGCACACAGGGCCGAGCTGGCCCTGCACGCTGCCGCGCTGGCGCGGCTCCGGGGTCTCGTCGAGGGCAACGTACCGTGGGCCCTCCCGGTATTCTGCATCGGAGAGTTCGTACGGGTGGTGACGCACGCGCGCGTGTTTCGTCCACCGACCGAGCTCGAGACGGCGCTCGCCTTCATCGCGCAGGTGCTGGGTAGCCCCTCGGCGCGACTGCTCTTACCCGGCGTTACATTCGCGGCGCTCTTCGGCGAGGCGTGCCGCGACGGCGGTGTGCTCGGCAATCTCGCCTTCGACGCGCAGATCGTCGCCCTCTGCCGCGAGCATGGCGTCTCGGCAATTCTCACCGAAGACCGCGACTTCGCGCGCTTCGAGAACCCGACGGCCATGAGGCTCGAAGCCTGACGCGGATCCCCCTCGACTCGTCGGTAGAGGTCGTGCTTCCACGGCTCTTTCCCGAGATGTAGCGACGCCTCGCGGGCCGACAACGTACCCGCCGCACGGCCCGGTTCACCGCGACTTCACCGACTTCGAAACCGAGATACTCCCCCGACTGGACCGTCGAGAAGCCCGAGTATGCCTGCGACGCAACAATCGTGGCCCGCACGTATCGCTCCCCGAGCTGTGGCACATTCGAACCTCGATGCGGGCGCAGCGTCAGCCGCGCCAGACGCGCGCGATCGCATCGGCGACGGCGAGGCCGTCGAGCGCCGCGCTCACGATGCCGCCCGCGTAGCCCGCGCCCTCGCCGCACGGGTAGACGTTCGGCCGCGCCGGCGCGGCGAAGGTCGTGGGGTCGCGCAGGATCCTGACGGGGCTCGACGACCGCGTCTCGACGCCGACGACGATCGCCTCGCGCGTGTCGAAGCCGCGGAGCTGCCGACCGAAGCCCCGCAGCGCGGCGCGCAGCCGCCCGGTAACGAAGGGCGGCAGCAGCTCGTCGAGCCGCGCCGGGCGAACGCCGGGCCGGTACGAGCAGCGCGGCAGGTCGGCGCTCGCCCGCCCGCCGATGAAGTCCGCGAGCCGCTGCGCCGGCGCGACCTGCGCGCCGCCGCCGCTCGCGAACGCGCGGCGTTCGATCGCCGCCTGGAGCATCGTACCGCCGGTCGGGCCGGGGAAGCCGAGCGCGGCGACGTCCGCCGGCTCCAGCGCGACGACGATGCCGCTGTTCGCGAAGGGCGAGTCGCGACGCGCGAGCGACATCCCGTTCACGACGACGGCGTCGGGCTCGGTGGTCGCCGGCACGATCCACCCGCCCGGACACATGCAGAAAGAGAAGACGCCGCGCTCCTCGACCGTCGCGGTGAGCCGATACGAGGCGGCCGGCAACGGGAACCGCTCGGCGTCGGCGCCGTATTGCGCGCGGTCGATGAGCGGCTGCGGATGCTCGACGCGGATGCCGAGCGCGAACGGCTTCGCCCGGAGCTCGAGCCCGGCCGCGGCCGCCAGCGCGTGGACGTCGCGCGCGCTGTGGCCGGCCGCGAGCACGACGGCCGACGCGGCGAGCTCGCGTCCGTCGGCGCAGCGCACCGCTTCGATCGCCGTCCCGCGCACGAGCAGATCCAGGAGGCGAGCCTCGAATTCGACCGCGACGCCGGCGCGCGCCAGCGTCTCGCGGATCGCCGTCACGATCCTCGGCAGGCGGTTCGACCCCACGTGGGGCCGCGCCTCGATGCGGATCTCCGGGTCAGCGCCGTGGGCGATCAGATGGTCGAGCACCGTCGCGACCGAACCGCGCTTCTGGGAGCGGGTGTAGAGCTTGCCGTCGCTGTACGTGCCCGCGCCGCCCTCGCCGAAGCAGTAGTTCGACTCGGGGTTCACGAGACCTGCACGGTTCAGGAGCGCGATGTCGTGCCGGCGCGCTCGCACCGCCTTGCCGCGCTCGAGCACGACGGCCGGGATGCCGTGCTCGGCGAGCCGGAGGGCCGCGAAGAGCCCGGCCGGCCCGCCGCCGACGATCACGACGGGCCGCCCGGGGCGCGACGCGGGGAAGGTCGGGAGGGCGGGCGCGGCCTCCGGCACGGCGACCTCGCCCGCGAGCCATGCCCGCACCCGCAGCTGGTAGCGCACGCTCCGCCGCGCATCGAGCGCGCGCTTGAGGATGCGGAGCTCGACGACGTCCTCGGACCGGCAGCCGATCGCCCGGCTCGCGGCCGCACGCAGCGCGCCAGGGTCGAGCGCCACGTCGGGTCGGACGACGAGGTCGAGGTCGCGCGGCATGGCGAGCCGACGCGCGCCGCCGTCAGCGCGCCGCGAGCCCGCGCGCCATCGCGCCCACGATGGCGCGCGCGACCGCGACCGGATCGGCGGCGTCGCGGATCGGGCGACCCACGACGAGATAGTCCGCGCCGGCGCGCATCGCGGCCTCCGGCGTTTCGACGCGCTTCTGATCGCCGAGCGCGTCGCCGGCCTGGCGGATACCCGGGGTGAGGATCACGAACGACGGCCCGCAGGCGCGGCGGATCGCGGCGATCTCGCGCGGCGACGCGACGACGCCGTCCATCCCGTTCGCCTGCGCGAGCCGGGCGAGACGCACCACCTGGCGCGCGGCCGTCGACGCGACGCCGACCCGGCGGAGATCCGCGTCGACGAGGCTCGTGAGCACCGTCACCGCTAGAAGAAGCGGCCGCCGCAGACGCTCGCGGCGACAGACGTCGCGCACCGCGGCCGCCGTCGTCGCCATCATCTCGGCGCCGCCCGAGGCATGCACGTCGAAGATGCGGACGCCGAGACGGGCCGCTTCGACGCCCGCGAGCGCGACGGTGCGGGGAATGTCGTGGAACTTGAGGTCGAGAAAGACCTCACCGCCGCGGCGCTGGACGCGGCGTACGACCTCGGGGCCGGTGTGCATGAACAGCTGCTTCCCGATCTTGAAGATGCCGACCTCGCCCCCGAGCAGCCGCACCAGGCGATCGGCCGCACGGACGGAATCGACGTCGAGCGGCAGCACGAGGCGGCGGCGGGCCGCGGCGACGCTCACGCGCGCGTTCCGCCGGCGAGCTCCGCCGCGACCAGCTCCGCGACCCGGGCCGCGACCTCGCCGACCGGCACCTCGGTAGGCTCCTTCTCGGTGCGGCGCTTGAGCTCCACCGCGTCGCGCTCGAGCGCGCGCGGCCCGACGGTGACGCGGAGCGGACAGCCGATCAGGTCGGCGTCCTTGAACTTCACGCCCGGCCGCTCGTCGCGGTCGTCGAGCAAGACGTCGATGCCGCGCGCCGCGAGGTCGTCGTGCAAGCGTTCGGCCGTCGTCCGCAGGCGCTCGTCGCCGAGGTTCACCGGCACGATCACCACGTGGAAGGGCGCGAGCGGCATCGGCCAGACGATGCCGGCGTCGTCGTGGTTCTGCTCGATCGCGGCGGCGATCGTGCGGGTCACGCCGATGCCATAGCAGCCCATCTCGAGGACGCGCTCCTTGCCCTCGGCATCGAGCACCGTCGCCTTCAGCGCTTCGCTGTACTTCGTGCCGAGATAGAAAACCTGGCCGACCTCGATGCCGCGCTGGAGCGCGAAGCGACCGTCGCAGCGCGGGCAGCGGTCACCGGCGCCGGCGGTGCGGAGGTCGGCGAACTCGGCGCCCGCGAGATCGCGCGCGGCGCTGACGCCTTTGACATGCATGTCGGCCTTGTTGGCGCCCGCCACGGCGGCGGTGATGCCGGCGAGCGCGTGGTCGGCGAGAAGCCGCACCCTGCCCCTCAGGTTCATCGGACCCGCGAACCCGACCGGCGCGCCCGTCACGCGCTCGACGACGTCCTCGGGCGCAAGCTCCACGGCGGGCGTCCCGAGCGCGTCCTTCAGCTTCGGCTCCGAGAGCGCGTGGTCGCCGCGCACCAGCGCCACCACGACGGTGTCACCCGCCACGTAGAGCAGCGTCTTCACGAACCGGTGCGGCTTCATCTTCATGAACTTCGAGACTTCCTCGATGGTGCGCTGCCCCGGCGTCGGCACCTCGACGAGCGGGCTGGGCTCGCCCGCGGCCGCGGGCGCTTCGCTCGCGCCGATCCCGGCCTTCTCGACGTTCGCGGCGTACTCGCACTGGTCGCAGCTCACGATCGAATCTTCGCCCGACGCCGCGAGCACCTGGAACTCGTGCGAGCGGCTGCCGCCGATGGCGCCCGTATCGGCCTCGACCGGGCGATAGGCGAGCCCGCAACGGTCGAAGATGCGGCGGTAGGTGCGGAACATGTTGTCGTACTCGCGGTCGCAGTCCGCCCGGTCGACGTGGAACGAGTACGCGTCCTTCATGATGAACTCGCGCCCGCGCATGAGCCCGAAGCGCGGCCGCACCTCGTCCCGGAACTTCGACTGGATCTGGTAGAGGTTCATCGGCAGCTCGCGGTACGAGCGCACGTCGCGGCGCACGA
>JADLHM010000106.1 GCA_020848745.1 Deltaproteobacteria bacterium
CGTCGAGTTCCTGGAGAAACTCGCGGTCCTCATCCCGAAGCCCAGAGTCAATCTCGTGCTGTATCACGGCATCCTCGGCGCCCGGGCCCGTCGTCGGGCGGCTGCCGTCGCGCACGTGGTCCCACTGGTGGCCATGCAGCCGACACCGGCCGCGCCGGAATCCCCGGCGACGGCCGCCCCACCCGAAAGTCGCCCGTCCCGTCGCGGGTGGCTCTGGGCCGACTTGATGCGCCGGGTCTTCGAGATCGACGTCCTCGCCTGCGACTGCGGGGCCCGCCTGCGCTTCCTCACCACCATCGAAGACCCACCCGTCGTGCAGCGCATCCTCCGGCACCTCGGCCTCCCAACGGACACCCCGGTCCCCGCCCTGGCACGCCCCCCACCCCGAGATGACCTGGCGTTCGCGTTTCCCGCGTAGCGACCGCGCCAGCGTTCGCGTCCCCCACTGACCACCGAGATCGCGTCACGCGATCGACGCCGCGCTGCGTCTTGACGGTGCTGCTCGCGCCATCGGATACGCCCTCGGGCGGCACGGTGCTCGGTCCCGGGTGGGTTCGGCCCCTAATCCGCCCCGTCGTGAGGGGATAAGGACGAAGTTTGGGGGCACCGGAGAAGGTCCGAGACTCGGTTACGTCAACCACAGCGCTAATCCCATCTACCGACTGGCGATTCGTTCTCCTCGTCTTTTCTGCACAGGAGATCATAGAGCGTGAACTCGGGCTGCCCGTCGTCGCCGCCGATGGCGACCGTCGCAGGCTTCGGGAAGATGAGCGCGGCCATCGTGCACAAGGCACGAAAGCCGTGGCGGGCATGGAGGGGGTGCGTCGGCTTCAACGCGATCGCGCGCAGCTCGCGCCACTTCTTCACGAACCGCAGGAGGCCGCACCGCCGCGCCTCGACGAGATCGAGGTTGCCGGCGTCGTTCGTGAAGCCGGTGAAGTCGAGCCGCGCGATGTCCGAGAGCCGGGAGAGCACCTCGTCGACCCCCATCGCTCGTTCGTGCATGCCCGCGTCGACCGCTGCGCGGACCTTCGCATTTCTCAGGAGGAGCGACGCCGTCTGGTACGCAGCCTTTGGCGAGTAGCCGGCGCGCCTGGCGGCCTCTCCGCCGTTCATCGTTTCCAGGTAGAACTGGACGAACAGTCGCTGTCGATCGTTCAAGGATTCGGTTTCGACGAAATCGAAGCCGACGCCGGCCCGATTTGTGCGGCGCGGTTTCGCCTTTCGTACCGCTGCCACTGGTTAGGCCTGTGCGCTCGGTGCGGCCATCATGCGCGAAGACCGTCTACCGGAGCGGCAAGTAGCGGACTTGGCCCTCCCACTCTCCGTCCGTGCTGTACTCGGCCAACAGCAGGAGATCGTCGATGACTTGAGCGATCGGTGCGGTGCGGATGATCTCGAAGACGCCAGGCATGGTCTGGCCGCTACGGAGGCGTTCGTAGGCGTACTTCGTCACCGTGGACACGTCGTGCGTCAGCAGGATGCGGCCCTGCTCGGCCGCCCACTCCAGGATCGCGGGATCGGCCGCACCTGACAGCCCGGCGTCCTGGATGCGGACGATATCGATCGCGGGCTGACGGCGACGCAGGCCGCGCGTGATGGCGTCGTTCAGATTCTCGTCGGCGGCGAATCGGATCACGCCATCAAGCCAACTTGCGCGCGAGGAGCCGATCGCGAACGCCTGCGGGATCGAAACGGCGCTCGGTCTCGGCCTTCACCGCGGCGGAGTGGGACGCGCGGGTCGCGATGTACTCGTTGCTCTCTTGGCAGTGGCGGAGATAGTACGCGATGACTGCATACGTATCGGCCAGGCTCAGCGAAGGATACTGCGAGGCGATTTCTTCGGCGGTGGCGCCATCGTTGAACGCCCCCACGACGGAGTCGAGTGTCACCCGCGTCCCCGCGACTCGGACGACGCCATCGGCGTCACGCTCGAGCGGAGCGGGAGTGCTTTCGATCGCCAGAACCATGAGTCGCCTCATAGCATGCTGAGGTCGTCCTGAGTATCGCAAGAGCGCGGGTCGCCGGTGTCCGTTTTGGTGTCACTTCGCGCGGGACACAGCGGGCAACCGGGGGACATTCCGTCCAGTGCGACAAAGGCAAGTGCCCGAACGTCCACGAAAGACGCGACCGCTTGAAGGGTGCGATGCGGTACAGGTCGACCTTTCACGTCGGTAACACGGGTTCAAATCCCGTCGGGGACGCTGACCTTATTATTCACCTCGGCGGCCAGGACCCTCCCCAGAGTCAGCTCCGCTTCGAGCCGGTAGGTCCGCTGGCCGTCGGGCAGGCTGATCGGGGTGAAGCGGACCCGATCGACGAGGAGCTTCTGGAGCGCCTGGCGCGCCTTCACGAGGTCGCCGCGGAGCACGCCGCCGAGCCGTCCGAGTTGGTCGCGGAGGAGGCGGTCCAGGTGCGGGAGGTCGAGGGGGTCTCGCGCGGGCCGTGACCGTTCGCGTTCGGTGATCTCGGCGGTGAGCTTCTCGGCGAGTTGCTCCTTCTCCGCGAGGCGGTCGATCAGCAGCTGGGGAGCCCGCCCGCTTTCCAGGGCTCGCAGGAGACTCTCGATTTCGCGCTTCACCTTGGCGAGGTCGCTTCGCACCGCTGGTAGGCGGTCCGGAGTCGCGGCGAGACGTTCGCGGACGATCTCGGCCGCGCGTGCCAGCGTGTATTGGCGCGCCTCGGGAGTCAGTACCGTGCGCTCGATCTCTTCGAGGAGGCATTGATCCACGATCGGGATCGCTTCGAGCCAGGAATTGGAGCAGACCGTGGCGCCGCGATTGCGGTAGTAGCTGCACCCGTAGCACTGCGTACGCTTGCCGCTTCCCGACATCGTGATCGGACCGCCGCACACGGTGCACATCGCGAGCCCCGATAGCAGGCTGGCCGATGCCCGAAGCGGCGCGGCCGATCCCGCGGGCTGTGCAACTGGTTGCATGTGCCGGCGTCTCGCCTGTGCGGCCTGCCACAGTTCCTCCGGCACGATGCGGAGGTCGGGCGTGTCGACGGCGATCACTTGGTCCGCTGCCTGTGGGGCACGCACCCGGGTGCGTCCGCCTCGGTCCGTGTTCTTGAATCGTCCCCAGGTTAGACGGCCCCGATAGCGATCGCGCCTCAAGATCGCGTTGACGCAGGAGGGTGCCCACGAGCCGCTTCCTTTTCGCGGCGGGGGTACGCGCCGGTCGTCGAAGTAGCGCCGACGTTCGGCGGCGAAAGCCGGATCATCGTTGAGTGTCTTCGTGATCTTCTTGAGGCCGTACCCGTCGGTGTACATCTCGAAGATGCCGCGCACGACCGCAGCCTCGTCGGGCTCGATCTCGTATCGCACGTAGGCCCGGACGGGGTTTCCGGAAGCGTCGGTGCCGGTGTGGACGGGGACGTTCCGGTACCCGAACACGACGCCGCCCGTGACGAGACCCTGCTTCGCCCGCGCGAGGAGGGCATCGCGCGTGCGTTGCTTGGCCTTCTCGCGCTCCATCTCGGAGGCGAAGGCGCGTGCGGCCATGACGAACCGGTGCTCGGGCGTGTCGAGACGCTCCTCGGTGTCTTCGAGGTAGAAGATCTTGACGCCGGCCTCGAAGAGATCGCGCGCGACCAGCACTCCTGCCTACCGACGTCTCCCGAGATCGACGACCAGCGGCACCGAGTTCCGCAGCACGAGGCAGCCAGGCGCGCGGTCGGCGACCGAGGCGTGCGCATGGACCGAGAGCGAGTCCGCACGGTCGGAAAGGGGAGAAGGGCAGAGGGTACGAGATGACGGATCAGGAGTCGTCCGAGACCATCGACGCGAGCAACGTCGCTTCGAAGTCGGAAGAGGAATCCGAGGGGAT
Source organism: Deltaproteobacteria bacterium (assembly GCA_020848745.1). Taxonomy (NCBI): domain Bacteria; kingdom Pseudomonadati; phylum Myxococcota; class Myxococcia; species Deltaproteobacteria bacterium. The sequence continues at coordinate 3,831 of JADLHM010000106.1, forward strand.
CGAGAAGACCGTTCGCATGCTTGCAGCCGTCCGTTTGCTCCTGCGGCAGCTGCGCGAACGGATGGAGTAGCGGCGGCACCTTCGCAACGCCGCAGGAAGGCAGAGGAACTTTGAACCGCCCCGGCTTTGTCGGAGGCTCCTTTGTTTGAGAAGAGGGAGCCATGGGACGACCGAGCAAGTTTTCCGCGGAGGTGAAGGAGCGAGCGGTGCGGCTGGTGCTGACGCAGCAGGAGGCGCACGACTCGCAGTGGGCGGCGATCGTCTCGATTGCCGGGAAGATGGGCTGTACGGCCGAGACGCTCCGGAAGTGGGTGCGACAGCGTGAGCGGGATGACGGGAAACGCAACGGCCTGACGACGGACGAGCGGCTGCGCCTGCGCGAGCTCGAGCGCGAAGTCCGCGAGCTGCGGCGGGCGAAC
>JADLHM010000107.1 GCA_020848745.1 Deltaproteobacteria bacterium
CGGCGGCGAGCGCCTGGTGGTCGGGGTGCCGTGCGAGCGAGACGCCGGCGCCGGCGCCGACCGCGACCGTCGCGGCAGGCGCGACAGCGGCGGCGACAGGCGTTGCGCCTGCGGCGACGCCGGTGCGTGCGGCGCTCGGGGGCGGTGCCGCGCCGCCCGCCGCGGCGTTCGTCGGGACGGCGGGCTGCGCCGACTGCCACGCCGAGGCGGCGGCCGCGTGGCGCGGCTCGCAACACGCGGCCGCGATGCAGCCGGCGATGCCCGCGACCGTGCTCGGCGACTTCGCGAACGCGCGGGTCACCGCCGGCGGCGTCACCTCGACGTTCACCCGGCGTGGCGACGACTTCGTCGTCCGCACCGACGGGCCCGACGGCAAGCTCGCCGAGTACCGCCTGACGTGGACCTTCGGCGTGTATCCGCTCCAGCAGTACCTCGTCGATTTTCCCGACGGGCGGAAGCAGGCGCTGCCGCTCGCGTGGGACGCGCGGCCGAAATCCCAGGGCGGGCAGCGCTGGTTCCACCTCTATCCGAACGAGCGCATCGATCATCGCGATCCCCTGCACTGGACGCGGCTCCAGCAGAACTGGAACTTCGTCTGCGCCGACTGCCACGCGACGAACCTGCGGCGGAACTACGATCCGGCGACCGACCGCTTCGCGACGACCTGGTCGGAGCCGAACGTCGCCTGCGAGGCGTGCCACGGACCCGGCTCGAATCACGTGGCGTGGGCGGAGCGCCGTCCCGGTTCGGAGGCGTGGCCGGCGCACGGGCTCGCGATCGCGCTCGACGAGCGCGCGGGGGTCGCGTGGACGCCGTCGGCGACCGCGCCGACGCGGAGCCGCCCGCTCGCGACCCGTCGTGAGGTCGAGACCTGCGCCGTCTGCCACGCGCGGCGCCGCCCGCTCGGGCTCGACCCGAACCCGACCGGCCGCCTCCTCGACACCCACGTGCCGGCGCTCCTCGAGCCCGGACTCTACGAGGCCGACGGGCAGCAGCACGACGAGGTCTACACCTGGGGCTCGTTCGTGCAGAGCAAGATGTACGCGCGCGGCGTCATCTGCGGCGACTGCCACGAGCCGCACGGCGGGAAGCTCCGCGCGCCCGGAAACGCGGTCTGCACCCAGTGTCACGCCGCCGCGATCTACGACGGCGCCGCGCACCACCATCACCGCGAGGCCTCGGCGGCGTCGGCCTGCACGGCGTGCCACATGCCGACGCGGACCTACATGATGGTCGATCCGCGCCACGATCACTCGCTGCGCGTGCCGCGTCCGGACCTGACCATCGCCGACGGGACGCTGAACGCGTGCAACGGCTGCCACGGCGAGCGCGACGCGGCGTGGGCCGCGGCCGCGGTCGTCGCGTGGTACGGCCCCGAGCGCAAGGGCTTCCAGAGCTACGGCGGGGCGCTCGCGGCCGGCCGCGCCGGGGCGCCCGGCGCCGCCGCGAAGCTCGCGGCGTTCGCCGGCGACGCGGCCGCACCCGAGATCGCGCGCGCGACGACGGCGTCGATGCTGGACCGCTTCCCGGATGCTGCGGCACTGCCGGCGCTCCGGGCCGCGCTCGCCGACCCGAGCCCGCTCGTGCGGGTCGGTGCGCTCGATGCCGTCCGCGGGCTGCCGCCCGACGCGCGGGTCGCGCTCGCCGGCCCGCTCGCCGACGACCCCGTGAAGGCGGTGCGCGTGCAGGCGGGGCGGGCGCTCGCGAGCGCGCCGCTCGACGCGCTCGCGCCGCCCGACGCGGCGCTGGCGCGGCGCGCCGTCGACGAGTGGGCCGCGTCGGAGCGCGCCGTCGCGGAGCGCCCCGAGGCGCACCTGAACCTTGGCGTCGTCGCGGCGGAGCGCGGCGACGCCGCGGGCGCCGAAGGCGAGTACCGCACCGCGCTCAGGCTCGATCCCCTGTTCGTGCCCGCGTACGTCAACCTCGGAGACCTCTACCGTGCGACGGGCCGTGCCGCCGCTGCGGCCGCCGTCCTTGCCGAGGGCCTCACCGCCGTACCGGACGATCCGACGCTGCTGCACGCGCTCGGCCTCCAGCGCGTACGCGAGGGCCGTCGCGACGACGCGCTCGTCCTGCTCCGACGCGCCGCGAAAGCGCGTCCGGACGATGCCCGCTTCGCCTACGTCTACGGCGTCGCGCTCCACTCCGCCGGGCGGCGCGACGAGGCGACGGCCGTGCTCACCGCCGCGCTCGCGCGCGCGCCGTACGACCCGGAGCTGCTCTCCGCGCTCGCGACGTTCGAGCGCGACGCGGGCCGCGGCGACTCGGCGCTCGGCTACGCACGCCGCCTCGCGGCGATCGCTCCCGACGACGCGAGCGTGCGGGCTCTCGTGCGTGATCTCGGGGGCAGGTGACTCCGGCGTCGATCAAGGGCGGCGGAGGGTTTCCGACGGACGCTCGCCGAAGAGGCGGCGATACTCGCCGGCGAAACGCCCGAGCTCGAAGAAGCCCCAGCGCAGCGCCACGTCCGTCACCGTCGTGGGCGGCGCCGACGCCTGCGCGGACGCGCGCAGGAGGTCGCGGCGCGCCCGGTTGAGTCGCACGAGCTTCAGGAAGCGCACCGGCGTCACGTCGAGGTACTCGCGGAAGCCGTATTCCAGGGTCCGTTCGCTGACCCCTGCGATGCCGCACAAGTTCGCAGCCGTCGTGTCGGCGTCCGGATGGTCAGTCACGTACTCGATCACGCGTCGGACGCCTCTTCGCCGACGTCCGTACGCCGCGACCGGCGTCGGCTCCGCCGCCGACGTGAGTGCGCCCACGGTCAGCCGGACGAGCTCGGCTTCGACGGCCGTGCGTGTCCGCTCGCCCGCCAGGAGGGAGGGCTGGTGCATCATGCGTTCGAGGGTTCGCGTGATCATCGTCCGGAGATGCCCGATCGCCGAGCTCGAAGCCGGACGGCCGACGTTTCGGAACCAGTCGTCACGTGGCGCGTGGCCGAGGAGAGCGGACGCCTCGCGCTCGAACCACGCGCGCTGGAAGACGCACGAGACGTAGTCGATAGGGCCGGCGAACCGTATGTCCCAGCCGCCCCCCGCCGCCTGGGCGACGTTCGTCGGGCGCAGGTCGCGCCCGCAGAAGCGGATGGCGCCGCCCGCCGACAAGATGATTCCGAAGGGGAGGAGACTCGACGGCGGCGCGGCTTCCACGAACATCCCGGCACCGAGGCGCTCGCGGAACACCTGCACGCTGCCGAGGCGGGCGTCGACCAGCTCCGCCTCCATCGGCCCGGGCTCGAGCTGGACGTAGCGGCGGTTCTTGCCCGGCTGCGCGGCGGCCAGCTCCCCCATGTCCGCCGTCCGGACGACTCGTAGGCAGGCGTCTGTCACAACCGGGATCGCATCTCCGACGATTTGCGGAAAGTGCATAGCGGTGCGTCCCGGCATGATGCAAGCAAGCACGGATACGATGCATCGAGGCACCCGTTCTCAGTGGCGACTCTCGCCTTTCGCGAGAAAGTGTGAATCGAGGAGCCTGGAGTCGTTGGTCACGACCGGTACGCCACGCCGCCTGCATTCGGAAAACGCGTGACCCGGCGATGGGCTTTGTTCGGGGAGGCTGCGCGAACGTCATCAGAGGGGAGAACGCAACGCATGTCGCAATCGAAATACATCTTGGTATCGGGGCTCTGTGTGGTGCTGGGGCTTGCGGGCTGCGCCACGACGAAGCAGGTCTCGGTGAAGCAGGTGAAGGAGTCGGGCTTCCTCGGCGACTACTCGAGGCTGACCCCCGGAGATACCGCCAAGGGTCAGGCGCTGCTCCGCTACGTGAATGCGACCGCCCAGTGGACCCAATACAAAGCGGTCGTCATCGAGCCGGTCACCTTCTGGGGCACCGACGCCACCAAGCTCTCGCCGTCGGCGCAGCAAGCGCTCACCACGTACTTCCGGAGCGCCCTGGAGACGCAATTCGGAACGAAGATGAAGGTGGTCGAGGCGCCCGGGCCGGGCGTCATGAAGATCCAGGTGGCGATCACCGACGCCGAGAGCGCGACGCCGGTGCTGCGTACGGTCTCGCTGGTCGTGCCCCAGGCGCGTGCTCTCAACACCTTGCAGTCGGTCGCGACGGGCCACTGGGCGTTTGCCGGCGGCTGTCAGATCGAGGCTCGGTTGAGTGACGCGAGCACCGGCCAGACGCTCGGTGAGATGGTGGACCGGCGCGTCGGCGGCAGTTCGATGAAAGCGGCCGCCCAATGGCAGTGGGGCGACGTCCAGAACGCCATGGACTCGTGGGCTACCGAGTACGCCGCGCGCGTGTCGGCGTGGACGACCGGCAAGGCCGCGCCCGGCAACCCGCCGACGGCGAGCTGACGTCCGCGGCCATCATGGAATCAAAGAGGAGGAAGACGTCGATGAATCTCTTCGCTCGTTCGCTGTGCGCGGTTCTGGCGTTGGTGCTGGCGGCTCTGCCGGCGCACGCCGAGGACAAGAAACCCAACATCATCCTCATCCTCTCCGACGACTTCGGGTACGGGGATTCGAGTCCGTACGGCGGGGGACCGGGTCGGGGCATGCCGACCCCCAGCCTCGAGCGGTTGGCGAACGAGGGGATGACCTTCTACTCGTTCTACGCGCAGCCGAGCTGCACCCCGGGCCGCGCCGCCGTGCAGACCGGGCGCATCCCGAACCGGAGCGGCATGACGACCGTCGCCTTCCAGGGACAGGGCGGCGGGCTGCCGGCGGCGGAATGGACGCTGGCGTCGGTGTTGAAGCAGGCCGGGTACCAGACCTTCTTCACCGGCAAGTGGCACCTCGGCGAGGCCGACTACGCGCTGCCGATCGCGCAGGGCTACGACGAGATGCGATACGCCGGCCTCTACCATCTGAACGCCTACACCTACGCCGATCCGACGTGGTTCCCCGACATGGACCCCGACCTGCGTGCGATGTTCGTGAAGGTCACCCAGGGGTCGCTCTCCGGGAAGGCCGGCGAGAAGGCGCACGAGGACTTCAAGATCAACGGGCAGTACGTGAACACGCCCGAGAAGGGCGTCGTCGGCATCCCCTTCTTCGACGAGTACGTCGAGAAGGCGTCGCTCGAGTACCTCGACAGGGCGGCCAAGGCCGACAAGCCCTTCTTCATGAGCGTCAACTTCATGAAGGTGCACCAGCCGAACCTCCCGGCGCCCGAGTTCCAGCACAAGTCGCTGTCGAAGACGAAGTACGCCGACTCGGTCGTCGAGAACGACACCCGCATCGGGCGCGTGCTCGACAAGGTGCGGTCGCTCGGGCTCGACAAGAACACCTACGTGTTCTGGACGACCGACAATGGCGCCTGGCAGGACGTGTACCCGGACGCCGGCTACACGCCGTTCCGCGGCACCAAGGGCACGGTCCGCGAGGGCGGCAACCGCGTGCCCTCGATCGCGTGGGGCCCGAAGATCAAGGCCGGCGCGAAGAACTACGACATCGTCGGCGGACTCGACTACATGGCGACCTTCGCCTCGCTCGCGGGTGCAAAGCTGCCCGACAAGGACCGCGAGGGGAAGCCGACCGTCTTCGACAGCTACGACATGTCGCCGGTCCTCTTCGGAACCGGCAAGTCGGAGCGCAAGAGCTGGTTCTACTTCACCGAGAACGAGCTCACGCCGGGCGCGGCTCGCGTCGGCAACTACAAGGCGGTCTTCAACCTGCGTGGCGACAACGGGCAGGCGACCGGCGGCCTCGCCGTCGATACCAATCTCGGCTGGAAGGGGGAGGAGAAGTACGTCGCCATCGTGCCGCAGGTGTTCGACCTCTGGCAGGATCCCCAGGAGCGCTACGACGTCTTCATGAACAACTACACGGAGCACAC
>JADLHM010000108.1 GCA_020848745.1 Deltaproteobacteria bacterium
CGATCACGCGGCGGAGGTCCGACGCGGCGACCGGCTTCATCAGGTAGCCCGCGACGCCGAGCTCGCGGCAGCGCGCCGACTCGCCCTGCTCGCCGGCCGAGGTCAGCATGATGAGCGAGCCGCAGACCAGGTCCGGATCCTTCTTGATCCGCTCCGCGACGCCGAAGCCGTCGAGCCCCGGCATGTGGCCGTCGAGCAGCACGAGGTCGAAGGGGCTCTCCGCCTTCGCGGCGCGCCGGACCGCGATCAGCGCCGACGGCCCGTCCTCCACGCTCTGCGGCAGCATGCCCCAGCCGCGCGTCCGCTCTTCGAGGATGCGGCGGTTGGTCGCGTTGTCGTCGACGATCAGCACCGAGAGCCCGCACATGTCGGCCGGATCGCTCTCGGTCGCCTCCTCGCTGCAGCCGAAGCGCGCGGTGAAGTGGAACGTGCTGCCCTGGCCCGCGACGCTCTCGACCCAGATGCGGCCGCCCATCATGCCGACGAGTTGGGTGCAGATCGCGAGTCCGAGGCCGGTGCCGCCGTACTTCCGGCAGGTGGAGCCGTCGGCCTGCGTGAAGGCCTCGAAGATGAGCCGCTGCTTGTCGGCCGGAATGCCGATGCCCGTGTCCGACACCTCGAAGTGGAGCGCCACCTCGCTCTCGGTGTGCACGGCGACGCGTACGCCGACCGCGATCTCGCCGCGGTCCGTGAACTTGATGGCGTTGCCGACGAGGTTGAGGATGATCTGCCGGAGCCGGCTCGGGTCGCCGATGATCGCGTCCGGCACGTCGGGCGCGACGTGGCACACGAGCTCGAGATCCTTCTGGTGGGCCCGCAGCGCCAGCGTCTTCACCGAGCGCTCGAGATGCTCGCGGAGCCCGAAGGGCGTCCGCTCGAGGTCGAGCTTGCCGGCTTCGATCTTCGAGAAGTCGAGGATGTCGTTCAGGAGCGCCAGGAGCGCGTCGGCCGACGACTTCGCGAGCTCGAGGTACTCGCGCTGCTCGCCGGTGAGCTCGGTCTCGAGCGCGAGCTCGGTCGCCCCGAGGACGCCGTTCATCGGCGTCCGGATCTCGTGGCTCATGTTGGCGAGGAACTCGGACTTGAGGCGCGACGCCTCGAGCGCCGCCTCGCGCGCCTCGACGAGCTCGGCGAGCCGGCGCTGCCGCTCGGTCTCGTCGACGGCCGCCTGCCTGGTGAGGCTTCGCCCGTAGTAGATCGCGCCGAAGATCATCAGCACGACGAAGAGCGCGAGCACGAGCTCGCGTTGCTGGACGAGGCCGGCCGCGGCGAGCTCGCGCTGGAAGAGGACGTCCTGCACGTCGCGCACGTGCTGCTCGAGCGCGCTGAAGGCCTCCTGCACGGTCGCGAAGCGGCGGTGCATGCCGGCCATGAGCGGCGCCGCCTTCTCGGGCGCCTCGATCGAGAAATACGAGAACGTCATGTTGGCCTCGGAGGCCATGGCGTTCATCGCGGTGCGGATCGCGTCGAGATCGTGCAGGAGCGTCAGCACCTCCGGCGTGCCGCCGGCCCTCTCGAGATCGGTGCGGGCCGCGTCCCACGCGTCGTCGAACTCACGCCGCGCCTTGCGGAGCCGAACGGTCTCGCCGCGCGGGTCCTTGGAGTCGAAGACGTCGTTCGCCGGCGCGTTCACCGCCGCGGCGAGCTCGCGCAGCTGCGCGTAGGTCGCGAGGCGCTCCGCCCACTGCCGGTTCACGTCGAGCGACCCGCGGTGCATGTCGACGAGGTGGTGGTTGAGCGTGAGCCCGACCAGGACCGTCAGGATGTCGAACGCGGCGAAGAGCACGTAGAGCATCGGCAATCGCCGTTGCTCGACGGTCTCGCCGGGCGCGGCCGCGGTCGTCTTCGGCTCGTCGGTCTTCTGCAACGTTCCCTGCCTCGCGAAGGGCGCGAAATCTCCGCCAGGGAAATCAGCAAACGCTATGCCGCGAGGGGTCGAACGAAATGCCGTACGGCCGACGTGGAAGCGCGCCGCGGGACGTTACAATTGCGCGGCTTCGACACTCTGGTGACTCTCGCGCGGGGCCGAAGGCCGCCGGATCGTGCTCGACGGGGCGCCCGGAGCGGGCGCGGCGCCATGCGCTTTCGCAGAGCGCGGCGCGACGGGCCCGCGCGTCGCGCTCCGGAGGCGCGGCTCAGGCGAGCGCGGTCGCCGGGCCGTTCGCCGCGGGCCGTCCGCCGGCGCGCTCGCCGGGGGACACCTCCGCCACGTGCTGGAGCTCGCGAAACGCCTCTTCCACCGCGGCGACGAAGTCGTGGACGTCCGGTACGAGGTCCCAGTCGGCGTTGAAGCCCCAGCAGAGCTTCCCCGCGTAGCTGAAGAGCACGATGCCGAGCCCGAGGTAGTCGGTGAGCGGCACCTGCCCGTAGTTGTCGAGCATCTTGGCGCCGAGGAGATAGAGCGGTACCTGCGGTCCCGGCACGTTCGTCACGACGAGATTGAAGGGCAGGGCCCGCGTCATCATGCTGCTCGCGAGCGAGAGCAGCGTCGACGGCGTCCACTCGGCGACCCGCGACAGCATCTCGGCACCGAGCGCCTGCTTCGTCTCCTTCAGGCGCGCGGTGGTCTCGCTGATCTTCTGGAGGCGCGTCCGTGGATTCCGCTCGGCGAGCGGCAGGTCGATGATCCACGCCGACACGCGGTTCCCGAGCGTGCCGCGCTCCTCGGCGGTCCGCACGCTCACCGGCGCCATCACGCGGAAGTCGAGGTAGTCGACGTGTACGCGCCGGCCTTCGAGGAAGCGCTGCACGGCGCCCGTCACCGTCGTCAGCACGACGTCGTTCAGCGATCCGCCGAGACGCTTGCGCACCGTCTTCACGTCGTTCAGGTCCATCGCCAGCCAGTCGAAGCGGCGGTGCGGACCGATCGGCTTGTTGAGCGGCGTGTCGGAGACCGTGCGCAGGCTCGAGCGCAGCATGCCGCGCGCCGCCCGCCACATCGTGCGGATGTCCGAGCGCGGATCGCGGACGTCGGCCAGCACCTGCCGGAAACCGGAGACCGTCTCGAAAGGCGTCCGCGCGCGGCGCGCCGCCTCGGCCGAGAGCATCTGCCACCACGACGGCCGCGGCCGCGGCACCCAGCGCACGGCCGGGTCGATGTCCGAGATCGGCTCGATCGCGAGCAGCACCGCCAGGAGGTCGACGCTCGACATGCCGTCGACCATGCAATGGTGGATCTTGCTCACCATCGCGAAGTGCTCGCCGCCGTCGAGCCCCTCGACGATCCACATCTCCCAGAGCGGCTTCGAGCGGTCGAGCTGCTGCGACATGATGCGCCCGGAGAGCGCCTTCAATTGCTCGGCGTCGCCGGGGCGCGGCAGGCTGGTGTGGCGGACGTGGTACTCGATGTTGAAGTGCTGGTCGTCGACCCAGACCGGGTGACCCTCGATCGGGGTGTGCGAAAGCACCTGGCGGTAGCGTGGGATCAGGTGGAGGCGCGACTCGACGTAGGCGCGGATGCGCTTCACGTCGATGCCGCCGGTCGCGTTCTTCAGCGGGGCGGCGTCGAAGGTCGCGGTGCCGGCGACGTGCATGTGGTTCGTCGGGCTCTCCGTGATCAGGAACGAGTTGTCGAGGACGGTGAGCCGCTCGTACGTGGGCACCGGCATGTTGCGATCTCCTCTGGCTCGGCGGGCTGTCTGCTCCTTACACCTCCGGCCGATCGCTGAAAAAGGGGCATCTGCTGCGTTGCTCCCTCCTTCGCTTGCCGTGCCCTCGGAGAGGGTGCGGCGTAGCTCCGCTACGCCTCCGCGCTCAGTCGGTCGCGCCTTGCATCTGCCCCTTTTTGAGC
>JADLHM010000109.1 GCA_020848745.1 Deltaproteobacteria bacterium
GCCCGAAGCGGCTCCCCGAGATCGCCCGGGCGCTCGGCAAGGGCCTCGCCGAGTTCCGCCGCGCCACCTCCGACGTCAACGAGGAGCTCCGCAAGGCGCAGCGCGCGATCGAAGAGGAAGCGCGCGCAGCCGAAGCCGCCGCGCGCCGCGCCGCCGCCGAGAAGAAGGCCGCGGCGGCGGTCAGGCCCGCCGAAGGCACGGTCGCCGTCGGCAGCCGAGAGGGCGACGCGCCGCCCGAGCGCGATCCCGAGCCCAGCGCGGGATGAGCGCGGGCAGACTCGCCCGTCCCGATGAGGCCGACTCCCGTGGCTGACGCGCGCGACGACGCCACGATGCCCCTCACGGCGCATCTCGAGGAGCTGCGCTGGCGCGTCGTGCGCGCCCTGATCGCGGTCACGATCGCGTTCGGCGGGTGCTACTTCTATTCCGACCAGGTCTTCGAGCTCCTGACGCGTCCACTCGTCGGGATCGGCGACAGCCGCCTGCAGCTCATCGGCACCGGCGTCACCGAGGCCTTCTTCACGCGCCTCAAGGTGTCGCTCATCGCGGCCGTGTTCGTCGCGAGCCCCGTGATCTTCCACCAAGGGTGGGGATTCGTCGCGCCGGGGCTCGTGGAGAAGGAGCGCCGCCTCGCCATCCCCTTCGTCCTCGCGGCGACCATCTTCTTCGTGAGCGGCGCCGTCTTCTGCTACGTCCTCGTGTTCCCCGTCGGTTACGCGTTCTTCCTCGAGGAGTACGCCAACATCGGCGTCGCCCCGCAGATCCGCATCAGCGAGTACCTTTCGTTCGCGGCGCGCATGCTGCTCGCGTTCGGGATCACCTTCGAGCTGCCGGTCGTGACCTTCTTCCTGGCGCGCATCGGGGTCATCACGCACCGCATGCTGACCCACGGCCTGCGCTACGCGATCGTCGTCATCTTCATCGTCGCGGCCGTGCTCACCCCCGGCCCCGACGTGGCCTCGCAGATGCTGATGGCGGGCCCGCTCCTGCTGCTCTACGTGTTGAGCATCGGCGTCGCGTACGTCTTCGGCCGTGCCAAGCCAGCGGCCGCCGACGACGACACGACCCCGCCCACTTCCACTTCCTGATCCCAAGGAGTCCTCCCATGGCCCTCTCCCAGAGCTGCATCAAGCTCGACGTCGGCAAGGTCGGCATGACGTCTCTCGACATGCCGAGCCCCGGCCCCGGCCAGGCGCTGGTACGCACGCGTCTCTCGACGGTCTGCGGCAGCGACATCCACATGGTCGACGACATCCCGGAGCTGCCCGCCGGCACGCCGCTCGGGCACGAGGCGGTCGGGGAGGTCGTCGACGCCGGCGAAGGCGTGACGAGCTTCCGCCAGAGCGATCGCGTCGTCGCCGCGTGCGTCTTCGGCTGCGGCCTCTGCGCGCGCTGCCAGGACGGCCACCTCCAGCTCTGCGAGCGCTACGGCTCGCCCATGAACCTGCTCTTCGGCGCGCAGGGCGAGTACTTCCTCGTACCGAACGCCGAGCTCAACATGACGAAGGTGCCCGGCGACCTCTCCGACGAAGCCGTCCTGTTCGCGAGCGACATCATGTCGACCGCCTTCGGCGCGATCGAGGCCGCCGACCTCCGCTACGGCGACAGCGTCGCGATCTTCGCGCAAGGCCCCGTCGGCCTGTGCGTCACCGCGGCCGCCCGCGCGCGCGGCGCCGGGCTGATCGTCGCCGTGGAGGGCATCCCGGCGCGTGCGGCGATGGCGAAGCGGCTCGGCGCCGACGTGGTCCTGGCGCCCGAGGAAGCCGTCGGGAAGATCCTCGGACTCACGGGCGGCAAGGGCGTCGACGTCGCGATCGAAGCGCTCGGCAAGCAGGTGACGCTCGAGAGCGCGGCGCGGGTCACCCGCCTCGGGGGCGTCGTCTCGAGCGTCGGCGTCTACAGCCTGCACCCCACGGTCGCGCTCCCGACGGACGGCACGTTCATCGACCGTCACTTGGTGACGACGCTCTGTCCGGGCGGCTCGGACCGCCTGCGCCGGATGATGGACGTCGTGCGTTACGGCAAGGTCGACCTCACGCCCCTCTTCACCCACGCGATGAAGCTCGCCGACACGCCCGCCGCCTATGACCTGTTCCGCGGCCGGCGCGACGGCGTCATCAAGATAGCGCTGCGCCCGTAGGCGGGATCTCGATCCACGGCACCTGATCGCGCAACGACTCCAGCATTGCGCGCGCGTCGGCCTCCATGTCGGCCGCGACCATTACGACGATCACGGCGCGTTTGCGGTCGAGCGTGCGCAGCACGCCGATCCCCTCGGCCGCCTCGACCACGTGCTTGACGAACACGATGTCTTCGGGCCGCAGCTCGAGGAAGATCTCGACCGTCTCCGGATTGCCGCGGCCGTCGCTCATGGTCGCAAGAGCTTCTCCAGTCGTTCGATCATCTGCTCCTCGATCCCCTCGTCGCGGCGCCGGTCCTCGCGCGTGACGTCGGCGTCCGGCGACGGCCGCCCCTCGTTCGACGCGCCGAGCAGCGCCTCGAGCCCGCGCGCGCGCAGCCGCTTCCCATCCGGCTCGACCCGCACCATCCCAAGGCGTCCGCGCGCCACGAACGGCAGCGCAATCCGGCCGTCGTCGGTGGCGAGATATTTGGCCGCACGGACGTCGTCGCGGAGCGTCCGCGACACCGACGCCCCGAGCAACACCGTGCCGCGGAAACGGAGCGTGCGGGTCTCGTCGAGCCAGCCGTCGCCGGTTATCTGATACGCGGGATGCACGAGGACGGCGTGCTCGGTCGTCATCCGCCCGCGCGCGATCGTGAACGGCACCGTCGCCGACTCGACGACAGTGTCGTGGCTGCCGAAGAGCTCGCCGTAGCGCTCCCGCGTCGAGCCCGAAATCAACGTCGGCATGAACGGCAACGCCTCCAGCTCCGCCACGACGAGGTCGGGGAGGTTCACGTCGCGGAGCCGCCCGTCGACCACGCCGAGCGTCCCGCTCCCCGCGAGCGACCCGGCGACGAGGGCGCCGGCGACGAGGCGTCCCGTGAGCGCGGCGGCCCCGCCCCCTCGGCCCTCGAGGCGGCCGGCGAGCTCGGGCGCCAGCCGCGCCGCCGCCGGACCGAGGTCGATCGCCGCCGCCTCGAAGCGCGCGCGCGCCGCGCCGGACGCGTCGACGGCGACGTCGGCCGCGAGCGTGCCTCCGAACGGACGCGACTCGATGCGCAAGTCGATCGCCGGAGGGTCGACGCCGGTGATGCCGCCGCGCAGCGACATCGGAACGTCGTCGACCCGCAAGGCGAGCGGCGCGAACGAGATCCCGGCCGGCTCGATCGTGACCCGGCCTTCCATCGCGCGGAGCGCGAGGGTCCACCCGTCGAGCGCGATCTCCGCGGCGCCCTCGCGCTCCGAGCGCACCGTCAGCGACGCGCGCCAGGGATCGAGCGTCGCCTCGCCCTCCCCGCGGACCGCGAGCGTCCCGATCGTCACGCGCAGGTCCTCGATGGCGATCACCTTCCCGGCGCGCCTCATCCGCGCCCCCAGCGCGATCGGCCGGAGCGCGCCGAGCGGCAGCGCGCCGACGCGGAGCGCCGGGTCCGCGGTCTCGACGGCGAGCGTCGCGCGGAGATCCGCGAGCGTCCCATCGGCATCGACCGTCACGCGCCGCAGGCGCCCGCTCGCGAACCGCGTCCGTCCCATCTGGCCGGACAGCGCCGAGAGGTCGGCGTCGTCGATCTCGACGCGCGCCGTGAAGGGCGTGTGCTCGACGTCCTGCTCACCGAGCCGGTCGGCCCGGAGCTCGAGGCGCACGTCCGGCTCGTTCGCCGCGAAGAGCGCGGCCTCCACGCCGATCCGCGCGCTCGCGCCGACGCGTACGTCGATCGCCCGGACCGAGACATGGCGGAGCACGAGCGGCGCGGCCGAGCCGAGGCGGTGGTCGGTGATCGTGATCGTCCCGTCACGCACCCGGCTGAGCGCGACCCCGACCACCCATTCGATCGGCACGCGGAAGGCGACGCGCCGATCCTTCGGCTTGCCGTGCGCGATCCCCTCCCGCGCCGTCGACACGCCGAGGCTCTGCAGGTTCCACCGGCCGTCCGCGCCCCGCACGACGTTCACGCGCGGCCCCTCGAGCATGACGCCGGACGCCTCGATCCGGCCGCTCACGAGCGGCCAGGCGCGGACCCCCATCACGACACCGTCGGCGACCAGGAAGGGCGCCGTTCCAAACGTCGGATCCTCGCCGATCGTCACGCCGCGCAGCCGGACGCCGAGCGGCCACCACGACGGCGACACCTCCCCCACCGTGAACGGGCGTCCGAGGGCGCGCTCGACGCGGGCAACGAGGCGACCCTGGTGCGCGCCGACGAGCGCGCGCAGGTTCAGCACCGCGAACGCGACGAGGCCGAGGAGCGCCAGCGCCACGATTCCGAGCCCGGCCGTCAGGATCCGCATGCAGGCGTCACGGGCGCTCAGCGGCGCGCGAAAAGACGATCGAGCGCGGCGCGTGCGTCCGCCGGGGCGCCCGCCGGCGCCGACGCGCCACGCTCGGCCACAGCGAAGTAGTCGCAGAAGTTGGCGCGCGCCTTCTCGGCGACGCGCTCCGCCTGGGGCTCGCGACAAGCGTCGGCGACGGCCGGATCGAAAAAGCGGCACTGCCGACACGCCCGGAGGTCGGCCGCGCAGCGCGGGCACGCGTCGCGCCGCCCGACCCGCTCCCAGCGTCCGAGGTCGGCACCGCAGGCCGCGCAGATCATGCCGCGGGCTCCGGCGGCAGATGCGCGACGATCCACTCCACGGTCCCGTCGATGAGCGCGTCGAGGTGCGCCGCGTCCGAATACCGATGATCGCAAGCGGGGGTGACGACGAGCCGCTTCGGCTCGGACAACGCGGCGAAGAGCGCGTGCGCATCGGCGACGGGCACGACCTGGTCGTCGGCGCCGTGCGTGACGAGCGTCGCGGCCGCGAGGCGGCGCGCCGCGTCCAGCACGTCGACGCGGCCGAGATCGTCGAGGAAATCCGACCCGATGCGCTCGCCGTTCTCGCTGCGGAGCCCGTGTCGGCGCCACGCCTCGACCGCCGCCGGGCTCATGCGCTCGACGATCCCGAGCGGCAGCGCGACGGCCGCGATCGTGACGAGCGCGCGCACCCGTGGATCGCTCCCGGCGAAGACGACCGCCACGGTGCCGCCGAGGCTCGAGCCGACGAGCCCGAACGACGTCGCGCCACGGGCCGCGAGCCAGTCGACCACGCCGCCGAGGTCCTCCACCTCGCCGCTGATCGTGATGTCCTCGAAACGGCCCTCCGACTCGCCCACATAGGAGAAATCGAAGCGCAGGCACACGTAGCCGCGCTCGGTGAGCTGCGTCGCGAGCGCCTGGTGTTTCGTCCCCTCCTTCGTCGATTCCATGCCGTGGCAGAGCACGACGGCCGGCCGGCCGGCGGGGTCGGCGACGCCCGCGGGCAGGTGGAGCACGCCGGCGAGCCGCCCGCCGCGCCGGCTCGTCATCGTCACCCGCTCCGTCGTGGCTTCGCGTTGCGGCATCGTCGTCGCGATTGATACCATGCGGCGCGCGCGAGCGAACAGTATCCGGTGGGGAGGCGGCAATGGGAAGGGACGCGGCACCGGACGAGGCGTCCGGGCGACTGATCGAGCGCTTCGAGGCGTATCTCGCCCACGAAGCGAACGCGTCGGCACATACGATCAAGGGCTACGGATCGGACCTGCGGCAGCTCGCCGCGTTTCTCGCGGCGCGCGGCGGGGCGCTCGCCGAGGTCGACGTCCACGGCGTCCGCGCCTACCTCGCGAGCCTCGCCGGCGCCGCGCGGAAGACGTCGGTCGCTCGCAAGCTCGCCGCGCTGAAGCACTTCTTCCGCTGGTGCGCGCGCGCCGGAGAGCGCCGCGACGACCCGGCGACGACCCTTGCCGCGCCGAAGCGCGAGAAGTTCCTGCCCCCGCATCTGACGGTCGACGAGATGTTCCGCGTGCTCGACGGCATCCGCGACCCCGGACCGATCACCGCCCGCGACCGCGCGATCCTCGAGCTCCTCTACTCGACCGGCGTCCGCGTGAGCGAGCTCGTCGGGCTCGACTGGGCCGACGTCGACCGGCGGGGCCGGGTCGTCCGCGTCCTCGGCAAGGGGCGCAAGGAGCGGGTCGTCCCGGTCGGCGCGACCGCCCTCGCCGCCCTCGACCACTACCAACGCCGCTGGCCTGCCGAGCGCCGACGCGACCGCGACGCCGTCTTCCTGAACGCGCAAGGCGGACGCCTCACCGTCCGGAGCGTCGCCCGCATCGTCACGCGCTGGGTAGGACGCGCCGGCACGCGGGTCGCGGCGAGCCCGCACGCCTTCCGCCACTCGTTCGCGACCCACCTCCTGAACGGCGGCGCCGACCTCCGCGCCATCCAGGAGCTGCTCGGCCACGCGAGCCTCTCGACGACGCAGCGCTACACGCACGTCGACTTCGCGCGCCTCGCCGAGGTCTACGACAAGACGTTCCCGCGCGCCTGAGCGGCGGCCAGGAGTCGCCATTCCGAGATGCGTATGCATCAATTCGTTGCATCTCGATGCGCCACTGAGCTACCCTCGTCGGGTGCGCACCACGATCGACCTCGATGCTCCACTGCTGGAGCGCGCCAAGCGGCGCGCCGCCCGCCAGGGCCAAACCCTGAGTCAGCTGGTGCGAGAAGCCGTCAGCGCCCACCTGGCCCGGCGCGCGCACGCCGACGATGAGCCCTTCGAGCTCGTCACCTGCGGAGAGCCGGGCGGGTACGCGCCGACCCCGGCCGAGATGGCGGCGGCGTTGGAGAACGATGACGTTCGGCCGGGGCCACGAAAGATCGATGCTGGCGCCTGACGTCAACGTGCTGGTGTACGCGCACCGGGTCGAGTCGCCCGATCATGGTCGCTATGCAGCATGGCTGACGAAGGTCGCCACCGGCTCGGAGCCTTTCGGCCTCTCCGACCTGGTGTGTTCCGGATTCGTCCGCATCGTGACCAATCCGCGTATCTGGCGCCCCGCAACCGACCCGACCGTCGCGGTCGCGTTCGTCGATCGCCTGCGACGCCGTCGCGGGTGCCGGCTGCTGGCTCCGGGAGCGGGAACGTGGACGGTGTTCACCCGTCTCGTCGAGGACGCGGCCGCGCGGGGCAAGCTCGTCGCCGACGCCTATCTCGCGGCGCTCGCGATCGAGCACGGCTGTACGCTCGCGACGTGCGACGCGGACTTCTCGCGATTCACGGACCTGCGATGGACGCATCCGCTCCAGCCACGTCAGTGAAGCCACGTACGTGAAGCTGGATCGAGCGGAGTCGCCGGTGCTAGCCCGCATTTCTCACCAGGTCCCTGCTGCGAGCGTCAATCGCACGCCACCTCGGGCCGTACTCGCGCCGCGCTCCTCAACGGACTGTCCAGTCCGCCTGCGTCGCTCGGCGCTCCGTTCGGCCCGATCTGGCGCACGCTGGACGCTCTCGCGACGTGGACCTGGTGAGAAATGCGGGCTAGGAACGTGCTCGGAACCTCCGCCGCGCGAGCGCGCGGAACCTGGAGAAGGAGAACTTCCCGCATGATCGACTTGAAGGGCAAGGTTGCCGTCGTCACCGGCGGCTGCAGCGGCATCGGACGCGGCACGGTGAAGGTACTGCACCGCGCCGGCGCGCGCGTCGCGTGCGTCGACGTCCAGGACGACAAGGGCCGCGCGCTCGCGGAGGAGTTCGGCGACGGCGCGCTCTACGTCCACGCCGACGTCACGTCCGAGACCGAGATGGCGGCGGCCTTCGGCCGCGTCGTCGAGCGCTTCGGAGGCATCGACGTCGTCTTCAACAACGCGGGCACGTCCGAGCCGCTCGACTCCGATCCCATGGACCTCGCGATCTTTCAACGTGCGCAGAAGCTGCTCGTGGAAAGCGTCGTCCTCGGCATCAAGTATGCCGTGCCGTCGATGATCGCCCGCGGCGGCGGGTCGATCGTCAACACGGCGAGCATCGCCGGCCTGCAGGCCGGCTACGGTCCCTTCGCGTACTCGGTCGCGAAGGGCGCCGTCGTGCATCTCTCGCGGGTGGCGGCGGCGGCGCTCGCGAAGCACGCCATCCGGGTGAACGCGATCTGCCCCGGCCTCATCCCGACGGCCATCTTCGGGCGTGCGCTCGGCGAATCGATCGCCGACGCGGACCGCCGAGCGCGTGACATCGGGGAGCGCGCCCACGGCTTCCAGCCGATCCGCGTCGCCGGCTCGCCCGAGGACATCGGCTACGCGGTCGCCTACTTCGCGAGCGACCTCTCCCGCTTCGTCACCGGCCAGTTCCTCGCCGTCGACGGCGGCCTCACCGTCGGTCCCCGCCAGGCGTGGGACGAGTCGGCGGCCGTCGAGGGCTGGTCCCTCATCGGCCTGAGCGAGGAGCAGGTGAAGAAGATGCTCGGCACGGAGGTCTGAGCAGATCTCATGCAAGGGCGCGCATCGCCCCGAGCGCGTCGAGGTCGAGGACGGCGGCGCTCGTCCGCTCGAGCGCGGCGCGGACGACCGCCTCGTGCTGGAGGCTCGTCGCGGCGGCGGTGACGAGCGCCGCGATCCACGCGTAGAGGACGTGGAGACGATACTGCTCCCACGCGTGGGCGAGCGGGACGCGCGGACCGCCTGACGCCGCGAGCGCCTCCAGATAGACTTCGAGGAGCG
Organism: Deltaproteobacteria bacterium; assembly: GCA_020848745.1. Classification (NCBI taxonomy): domain Bacteria; kingdom Pseudomonadati; phylum Myxococcota; class Myxococcia; species Deltaproteobacteria bacterium. Next base: position 8,635 of record JADLHM010000109.1, read on the forward strand.
CGGCCTCGCGGGCGCGTCGGACCTCCACCGGCACCGAGTTCGCGAGGAAGTAGGCCACGTCGCGCATGCCCTGCCCGCGCTGGCTGACCTGCCAATCCAGGAGGCCGACCTCGTCCCCGTCGAAGTACAGATTGCCGAGGTGGGCGTCGCCGTGGATCAGCGTGCGCGGCGGCCGTGCCCACGCGGCCTCGAGCGCGAGGCGCCGCCGGCTCACCTCCCCGGCCGCGCCATGGAGCGGCGTCGGCACGCAGTCGCCGTGGCGCGCGAGCGCGGGCCGCCAGGCGAGACGCGAGAGGACCCGCCCGACGCGGAACCGCAAGGCGCGCGCGTCGGCCGCGAGCCGCACCAGGCCGGCCTCGAAGCTGGGGTGCTCCCACCATCCACCGTGCAGGCTCGCGAACGCCCGCATCACCGCCTCGGCCTCCGGCATCGAGAGCGCCGTCGTGACGTCGCCGAACCGACATCCGCGGACCCGGAGGTCCTCCAGGAGGAGCGCGAAGCCCGGCCCCCAGCGCGCCGCGGCCGCATGGTAGACCCGCGGAGCGCGCGCGGCGAGCCCGGCGCGCGCCTGGCGATAGAACGCGACCTCCGTCTGTCCGAGCCCGAGCGCGCCGACGAAGACCCGCGTCCAGCGATCGCGCGGCGCGAGCTTCAAGAAGAGCGACGGCGGGAGCGCGCCGCGCCCTTCGAGCCGCACGATCGCACGGGCGGTCGTGCCGTCCGTGACCCCGGCGAGCGTGACCCGCTCGACCAGGGCGCCGGGGACGTGCGGCGCGAGGACGCGCGTCATCCAGGCGGGGGTCACGTCGCCGAGGCGCGCGGGGATCGCGAGGGACGATCGGTCGGTCATCCGCGCCGGCTACCGCCAGGCGACCGCGAAACGGTACAAGTCGCCGCCGTCGGGCGGCTCGCCGGGGAGGTAGCGACCGTACACGTCGGCGAGCGACGTGTCGTCGAGCCACACGAGGCCCGCCGCACGGATGCGCGGCAGGAGTTCTTCGGGACCGAAGCGCGACACGGGGTAGTTGAAGACGAGCCGCGAACCCTCGGCGCTGATGCCCGCGATCCATCGCAGGGTGCGGTCGCACGCGACGTCGTCGAGGTAACCGAGCACCCCCTCCCACACGATCACGGCCGGCGCGGCGCGCTCGTACCCCGCGGCGGCGAGATCGTGCGTGAGCCCATCCTCGAAGTCGGTCGCGAGGTCGGCCGCGACGAGGTGCGCATACGGCGGCAGCGGAATGTCCGCGGCGGCGAGGATCGATCGCTTCCGCTCGAGCTGTTCGGCCAGATCGACCTCGAACACCTGCGCGCCCTGCTGCGCGATCTCGGCGAGGCGGAGCGTCCGGCAATCGAAGCCGACCCCGAGATTCACGATCTGCTTGGTCCCGGCCGCGAGCGCCGCGCGCACGGCGTCGTCGATGAAACGCGTGCGAAGCCGGACGTGATCGCGAAAAATCGGCACCGACAGGAGGAGCTGGACGGCTTCGTCGGCCGCCGCGCCGCCGCCGAAAAGATGGGCATACGGGTCCTCGAAGAGCCGTTGGTCCTCGGGGAGCTGACTCTCCCACGAGCGCACGCGGGCGATCGCGGCGGCCGTATCGGTGATCTCGATGCTCATCGCGCGCTTCGCCGCCGCGCTCAGCGCACCAGCGCGTACGGGCCGCCCTTCGCGAGCGCCGCCTGGTACGCCGGACGCGCGTGAATGCGCTGCAGGAACGCCGCGAGCCGCGGCCGCCCCGAGACGCCGAGATCGGCGCGCGCGGCGGCCGCCTCGACCGGAAAGCTCATCTGGACGTCGGCCGCCGTCATCTCGTCCCCCGCGAACCAGGTCGACGTTCCGAGCTCGTGCTCCAGGTAATCGAAATGCAGCTTCAGCTGCGGCTCGATGAAGGTGCTCTTCACCTTGCCGGCGATGCCGCGCGCGATCGGCCTCACGAAGAACGGCATCGGCGCCGTCTCGACGCGGTTGAACACCAGCATCAAGAGGAGCGGCGGCATCGCCGAGCCTTCCGCGTAGTGCAGCCAGTACGTATAGCGCAGGCGCTCCGGCGTCCCGGCAGGCGGAATCAGGCGGCCGCCGCCGTAGCGGTCGACCAGGTACTCCATGATCGCACCCGACTCGGCGACGGTGGCGCCCCCGTCGGTGACGACGGGCGACTTCCCGAGCGGGTGCACGGCCCGGAGCTCGGGCGGCGCGAGCATCGTCTCCTTGTTGCGCGCGTAGCGCTTCACCTCGTACGGAAGACCGAGCTCTTCGAGCAGCCAGAGAACGCGTTGCGAGCGCGAGTTCTCGAGATGGTGGACGACGATCATGCGGCCTCGCTTACCCGAGCCCCGGAACGAACGCCACTCGGAGGAGCAGCGCACGGGTCGATGCGCCCGCAGGATCACCGCCGGTTCTCCGAGGCCCGGCTCGCGACACATCGTCCGATCGAAGCCGCAGACGAGCCGGATCTCGACTCGCCGCCGCGCCGAAAACCGCGTTTACACGATCGGCGTCGACGGCTAGTGTCCCCGCGTGTCCGACGCCTTCCACGCCACGACGATCCTGGCGGTCCGCTCCGGAGGCAAGCTCGTCGTCGCGGGCGACGGCCAGGTATCGCTCGGGCAGACCGTCATGAAGCACCACGCCCGCAAGGTGCGCCGCCTCTACCAGGGCCGCGTCCTCGCCGGCTTCGCCGGCGCCACCGCGGACGCCTTCACGCTCTTCGAGAAGTTCGAGCAGAAGCTCGAGGCGGTGAACGGCAACCTGCGCCGCGCCGCGGTCGAGCTCGCGAAGGACTGGCGCACCGACCGCATGCTGCGGCGGCTGGAGGCGCTTCTCGTGGTCGCGGACGCCGAGTCGACGCTCCTCATCTCCGGCAGCGGCGACGTCGTCGAGCCCGACGACGGCATCATCGCGATCGGCTCGGGCGGCAACTACGCGCTCGCGGCCGCGAAGGCGCTCGCGGAGCACACGACCCTCGACGCGCGCGCGATCGCCGAGGCCGCCATGCGCATCGCGGCGAAGATCTGCGTCTACACGAACGACCACCTGGTCCTCGAGGAGCTGCCGGAATGATCGTGCACCAGCCGAAGGCGGTCGACCCGCCGCCGCACACGATGACGCCGCGCGAGATCGTGTCGGAGCTCGATCGCTACATCGTCGGGCAGCGCGCCGCGAAGCGCGCGGTCGCGATCGCGCTCCGCAACCGCTGGCGGCGCCAGCAGGTGCCCGAGGACCTGCGCGACGAGATCGCGCCGAAAAACATCATCATGATCGGCCCGACCGGCGTCGGGAAGACCGAGATCTCGCGCCGCCTCGCGAAGCTCGCCAACGCCCCCTTCCTGAAGGTCGAGGCGTCGAAGTTCACCGAGGTCGGTTACGTCGGCCGCGACGTCGAGTCGATCATCCGCGACCTCGTCGACCTCGCCATCGGCATGGTGAAAGCGGAGGAAAAGGACAAGGTCGCCCGGCGCGCGCGCGAGGTCGCCGAGGAGCGCCTGCTCGACCTGCTGCTGCCGTCCGGCCCGACGCCGACGGGCGGCGCCGAGGGCCCCGCGTCGCCGAGCGCCAGCCGCGAGACGTTCCGCCGCTGGCTCCGCGAAGGCAAGCTCGACGACCGCATGGTCGAGCTCGAGGTGACCAAGAGCGCGTCGCCGATGGTCGAGATCCTCACGCCCCAGGGGCTCGAGGACATGGAGCTCAACGTGAAGGAGCTCTTCTCGAACATCCTGCCGAAGAAGACCAAGAAGACGCGCGTCGCGGTGCCCGAGGCGCTCGAGGTGCTGACCGCCGAGGAGGCGAACCGCCTCGTCGACATGGAGCTCGTCACGCGCGAGGCGGTCCGGCGCGTGGAGCAGTCCGGCATCGTGTTCCTCGACGAGATCGACAAGATCGCCGGCCGCGAAGGCGTGCACGGCCCGGACGTCTCGCGCCAGGGCGTCCAGCGCGACCTCCTGCCGATCGTCGAGGGATCCACGGTCAACACCAAGCACGGGATGGTGCGGACCGACCACATCCTCTTCGTCGCGTCGGGCGCCTTCCACATCTCGAAGCCGTCCGACCTGATCCCCGAGTTCCAGGGGCGCTTCCCGATCCGCGTCGAGCTCGACCCGCTCACCCGCGCCGACTTCGTCCGCATCCTCACCGAGCCGAAGAACGCCCTCGTGAAGCAGTACGTCGCGCTCATGGCGACCGAGAACGTGCGCCTCACGCTCGCCGACGAAGCCATCGACGAGATCGCCCGCATCGCCGCCGCGGTGAACGAACGCACCGAGAACATCGGCGCGCGCCGCCTCCACACCGTCCTCGAGAAGCTCCTGGAAGAGCTCTCCTTCGACGCCCCGGAGCTCGGCAGCCGCGAGGTGACGATCGACGCCGCAACGGTGCGCGCCAAGCTCGACGCGATCCTCGGCAACGAGGATCTCTCGCGCTACATCCTGTAGCTGATAAGAAGGCGACGCCATGAGGGACAACATCGCGAAGGCCGAGGTGCTGCTCGAGGCCCTGCCCTATCTGCGGCGTTTCTTCGGCAAGACCATCGTCATCAAGTACGGCGGCCACGCGATGGCGAACGACGAGCTCAAGGAGTCGTTCGCACAGGACGTCGTGCTGCTCAAGTACGTCGGGATGAATCCGGTGATCGTCCACGGCGGCGGGCCGCAGATCAACTCGATGCTCGAGACGATGGGCGTCGAGTCGAGGTTCGTGCGCGGCATGCGCGTCACCGACGAGCAGACGATGAAGGTGGTCGAGATGGTCCTCGTCGGCTCCACCAACAAGGAGATCGTCGGCCTCATGAACCGCCACGGCGGGCGCGCGGTCGGCCTCTCCGGCAAGGACGGAGAGCTCATCGTCGCGCAGAAGATGCTGGTCGAGAGCCAGGACATCGGCCTCGTCGGGGAGGTGGTGGGCGTGAACCCGCGGGTGATCGAATCGCTCGACGCCGCGGACTTCATCCCGGTGATCGCGCCGGTCGGCGTCGGGCTCGACGGCGCCACCTACAACATCAACGCCGACCTCGTCGCCGGCAAGGTCGCGGCGGCGCTCCACGCCGAGAAGTTGATGCTCCTCACCGATGTCGCCGGCATCCAGGACAAGGACGGGCATCTCATCTCGACGATGGCGAGCGACGAGGCCAAGCAACTGATCGCCGAGGGCACCATCACCTCGGGGATGATCCCCAAGGTCGAGTGCTGCATCGACGCGCTCGCGGGCGGCGTCGCGAAGACCCACATCATCGACGGGCGCGTGAAGCACGCCGTGCTGCTCGAGATCTTCACGACCGAGGGCGTCGGAACCGAGGTCGTGCGCAGCGCCGCGGCGAAGCGGCGTGCGGTGGGCCGCATCCGCAAGGCCTGACCCGGGGGCTCCGTGCGCGCGGCGGTCCACGCGTAGCGCCGCGGATCAGCCGAAGATCGGCCCGGCCTCGTCGAACCTGAGATCGCTGTCGGCGTCGGCCATCGTCACGAAGAGGCTCTTCGGGTCCCAGGAGAGGTTCGCGAGCACGGGCACCGGCGAGCCGATCTCGAAGAACCAGGCGCGCTTCAGCGCCGCGTCGAACGCCGCGACCGAGCTCGCCGTCGCGACCCCGTCGAAGCCGCCGAGCCGCGCGAGCCGCTTCACCGCGCGCACGATCGCCTCGAAGGCCTCGGGGCGCTCCGGCGCGGTGCGGTAGTCGACGAGCGACAGCACCGACAGGCCGCGGCGGGTGGCCGCGCGCACCACGAAGAAGCAGCTCGGATCGCCGTCGAGGATATAGGTCACGTAGACGTCGGACACGCCGAAGAACCGCCAGGCGAGGAACGCGGGCGAGCGGTCGAGCTCGAGCCGGCCGTCGGGCCAGGGCCGCTGCGTGACGCGCGCGACGTCGGCGGCGGCCGCCTTCGTGAAGCGCCGGTCCCCGACCGCGAGCGCCGCGGGCGCGACGACCGGCCGCACGCGGGCCCTCCCGCCGAGCGCCGCCCGCGCGAGCCCGACGAGCCCGCGCACGCCGCGCACCCACAGGAGCTTCCGCATCGTGCCGACGGTCCGGATGCCGATCGCGCCGAATACCTTCTCGGCCGCCTCGCTGATCGTCACGCAGAAGAACGGGCTGTAGGCGCGCACGATCTTGAACGCGAGCGCGCCGCCGGCACGGGTGTTGCGCGCCTGTTCCTTCACGAACAGGTCGACGCCCATGAAGGCGCGCGCCCGCGTCCCGTCGTGATGGAACTCGATCGGCTGCAGGATCACCTGCCCGAGGATGGTGCCGTCGTCCTCCGCGACGAGCGTGACGTCCGGCGCCTCCTTCGCGTCGAGCAGCGGATTGTCGACGATCTGGAAGCGGAAGCGCGCCGGCACCGACACGCGGGTCGGGAAGATCTCCTCGTTGAAGCGGTAGAAATCCTCGTAACGCTCGGGACGGAGTGCTTCGAGCTTCATGCCGAGGACAGCGTCCTGCCGTCGACCGCGCGAACGAGGTTCAGCTTCACCGCTCGCCGCGGGTGCGCGCCTTGTACGAAGTAGCGGTGCAGGAGGGCGGTCGAGAGGAGCAGGATGAATGCCTGGTTCTCGCGCTGGCTGATGCCGCCGGCGGGGGCGCTCCGCACCTTCTTCAGGAACTGCTGGCAGAAGGCGGCGTTCAAGAACGGCAGCTTCGCGAGCTCCCGCTCGGAGAAGAGCGCCTCGGTGTAGTCGGCGTCGGCGGAGCCGAGGAACGCGGAGAGATCCGGGGCCCGATACGGCTGCTTCGGCTTCTTCAGGATGCTCGGCGGCAGCGTGTCGGGAAACGCCCGCTTCAGGATCCATTTCTCGTCCATGTTCGGTCCGAGCTTGAGATCCTGCGGCAGGCGCGCCGCCCACTCGACGACGCGGAAGTCGAGGAAGGGGCAGCGCCCCTCGACGCTGTGGGCCATGCTCATCCGGTCCCCCTGCGTCGAGAGCAGGTAGCCCGGCAGCAGCGTCTTCCATTCGAGCCACTGCGCGCGCTCCACGAGACCGAGGCGCCCGAAGACGGGATCGTTGTCGGCGACGTACCGTTTCAGATCCGCGAGGCCGTCGCGCGGCTGCTTGAGCAGCCGGAGACCGAAGAGCGAGTTGTGGAAGCGCAGCTCGTGGGAGAACAGGCCCGGCGTCTTCTCGCGGGCGAACTGCCCGAAGACCGAGGCCAGCGCCTTCGTGTTCGCGTCGTTGAAGTGCGGCAGGTACGGGTAGAGGCGGCGGAGCTTCTCGGCATCGCGCTCGGGGTCGAAGCCCTCGCGGAGGATCGCCTCCTTGAAGATGTCGTAGCCGAGGAAGCTCTCGTCGGAGCCCTCGCCCGTCAGCACGACCTTGATGCCCTTCTCGTTGACGAGCTTCGAGAGGAGGAACATCGGCACGAACGCCGTCCGGAAGACCGGCACCTCTCCGTGCCAGATCGCGGCCGGGAAGGCGCGCGCGATATCGCCGTGCTGGACCGGCAGCGCCGTGTGGTTCGTGCCGAGGTAGCGCGACAGCTCGAGCTGATCCGACGACTCGTCGAACTCCTTGTCGTCGAAGGTGATCGAGAACGAGTGCACCCGCGAGAGCCCGTTGGCGAGCGCGAGCTGGGTCGTGATCGCGGAGTCGAGCCCGCCCGAAAGGTACGTTGCGACTTCGACGTCGCTCCGCAGGCGCAGGCGGACGGCGTCCGAGAGGATGCCGCGGGTGCGCTCGATGGCTTCCTCGGGCGAGCCCGTGAAGCGGCCCTCCGGCGGCCAATCGAGGGTCGTATAGGGCGCGAGCGTGCGCGCCGCACCGCGCTGCCTCAGATACCAGCCGTTCGGGATCTGGTGGATGCCGACGAAACCGCTCTGGTGCGGGAGCGGGGTCCAGACGGTGAAGATCGACGCGAGCTGCGCCTCGTCGAGCTCGAACTTCGCGCCCGGGAACGCGAGGAAGCTCTTCATTTCCGAGGCGAACACCAGCGTGCCCTCGACCTCCGTGTAGAAGAGCGGCCGCTTCCCGTAGCGGTCGCGCGCGAGCAGGAGCTCCTCGCGCTCTCGGTCGTAGATGGCGCAGGCGTAGGCGGCGTTCAACCGCGGCAGCGCGTCGACCCCCCACTGCATGTAGGCGTGCAGCAGGACCTCGGTGTCGGAGGTCGACTGGAACGCGTGGCCGAGCGCTGCCAGCTCCGCGCGCAGCTCTTTGTAGTTGTAGAGCTCGCCATTGTACGCGATCCAGAAGCGCTTGGCCGCGTCGGGGATCGGCTGCTGGCCGGTCGAAAGGTCGATGATCGAAAGCCGCGCCGTGCCGAAGCCGGTGCGCGCGTCGTGGTAGTAACCGGCCTCGTCCGGCCCCCGGTGGGACATGAGCGCGAGCATCGATTCGAGCACGCGCGGCCCGCGTGATTCGAGCACGCCCGGCGCGCGCGCGGCGTCGAAGCGGGCCGCCGCGTCGTCAGTCTCGTGGAAGTACCCGACGATGCCGCACATGATCCGGTCAGCTCACGTAGAAGGCCTGGTGCTCGACGGAACGATCGATGAAGAAGCCGAACTTGGTGAGGACGTTGCCGTAGCCGATCTCGACGAAGCGCTTGGCGCCCGCAGCCAGCAGCGCCCGCATGCCCTGCTCCCAGAGTACCGGGTGATCGAGGTGACGGGCTAGCTGCCGATCGAGGGCGGGCCGCTCGGCGGGAAGCCACGCGCCGGTCACGTTGTCGACGATCGGCACCTCGGCGGGGGCGAGCGCGACCGCGGCCAGGTACCCGGCGAACCCCGCGTGCGCGGCGCCGAGGAGCGGGGTGTGCCACGCGCCGCTCACGGGCACGCGCGCGACCTTCTTGGGCTTCAGCGCCGCGAGCGCGTCCTCGGCGCGCGTCACCGCCTCCTCGGTGCCCGCGAGCGTGTATTGTCCGACGCAGTTGTAGTTGCTGACCCATACGCGGTGGCTCTCGGCGCGGAGCCCGTCGCAGAGGTTCTCGAGCACGTCCGCCTTGAGGCCGATGACCGCGAGCATCGCGCCCGGGACGTCGGCGAAGCACGCGTCCATGAGCGCCGAGCGTTGCGCGACGATCGCGACGAGCTGCTCGAAGGACACCGCGCCTGCCGCGTAGAGCGCCGTCCACTGCCCGACGCTGTAGCCCGACAGGAAATCGGCCCGGCGTCCGGTCCGCTCGCGGAAGAGGTCGAGCGAGATCGAGCTCACGAGCAGCGTCAGCAGCGCCGTCACCCGGTTCTGATTGAGGTAGGCGACGTTCCCCGCGGCGATCGCGTCGAGGGGCGAGCCGCCGAGGGCGTCGGCGACGAGCGCGTAGCGGCCGGGGAACGCGGAGTGCTCCCGCACCCCGTCGAGCATCTTCACGTCGTGCGCGCCCTGTCCGGGGAACAGCAGGGCGAGCGGCTCACTGCCGGCGGTCGACATGGGCTGCGCGGACCGCCGTCAGACGTCGCTCCAATCGAGGCCGATCGCGCGCGCCTGGCGCTCGACGCGCGCGAAGTCCGGGATGTCCTGGACCTTGTGGATCGCCTCCTCGCGCGACATGAGGCCGGTCCGCACCTGTTCGGCGATCTCGTTGACGTAGGGATTGTACCGGTGCTGCTTGTAGTGGACGGCGATGCCGAGGTCGTTCAGCAGGCAGTTGGTCGAGTTGCTGCCGGTGTCGGCGGTCTTCCGCCAGCCGAGCGTCGAGATCTCCTCGATGATCCGCTCCTCGGAGACCCCGAAGGCGAGCATCGGGTTCACGATGTTGATCTTGCGGAGCGGGCTCCGCGCGACGAGCGCGTCGCTGATCCCGAAGTAGCCCTCGGCGTCGGGACCGAAGTGCTTCAGGTAGCGCTTGATCGCCTCCGACCGGAACCGCGCCTGGACGTCGAGGTCCATCACCATGATGACCGAGTCCTTCGGCACCTGTCCGCCGATGTAGCCGCCGGCGATGATCGGCACCGACTTCTCGAGCGCGAGCTTCACCATGTGGTTGTTGATGAGATTGATGCACGAGTTGCACATGCTCGATGCGCGCGTGAGCGCGGCCTTGGTGTGTACCGGCGTCGTAGCGCTCGTCTTGTAGAGGTGGTTCATGAAGACGGGCGCCGGCGTGAAGAGCAGGAAGTCGATCCCGAGCGACGAGGTCACGGCGCGAAGATTCTTCTGCGCCTGCTCGGCGATGAAGCCGTTGTCGATGGTGACGGCGAGGCACTTGAGCCCGTAGGTCCGGGTCAGCGTCATCAGCGTGTACGACGAGTCCTTGCCGCCACTGAACGCGACGATGACGTCATATTCCGCCTTGCCGCGGTTGTCGTCGAAGACCGACGCGAGCTTCCGGCGGAGCTCACCGCGAATCTTCTCGAACTCGGGCGCGGGCGGCGCGTCCTGACACATGCTGCAGAGGCCGTGCGCGTCGAACGAGATGCCCGGAAACGTCGACGGCAGCACGCAGCGCGTGCAGAGCCGGAGATCGGCAGCCGCGCCGGCGCTCATGGCGCGACCTTGGTCTCCACGAAGGAGCGGATCTTCGCGAACGAGGAGAGCGCGTCGGAGAGCACTTCCTCGTCGCTGATCTTGATGTCGAAGGTCTTCTCGAGGAACGCGACGAGCTGCACGAAGCCGAAGGAATCGATGAGGCCGGACTCGAAGAGGTTCGCCTCCTCGCTCACCGCGGAGCCGTCGTCGCCGAACTCGATCAGGAGGGTTTCAGCGAGATATTGCCGGATCTTGTCGTCCATGTGTGCGGGTCCCATTGGTCCAAGAAACATGCCACGGAGCCAGTCCTCCGGCCGCCGTGAAAGCGCACCGACGCCGCGACGCACGGCGAACGGAGCGCGTGCACGAGCGCGATTGGCGGGGTCGAGCGCAGGGTCGCGGGGGTCGCTGCGTAGGGGTCCATAGCGGCTATCATCGTCCGGCCCGCGGAGAGGCGGATCGTGCAAAGCGGCGCGGCTCGGAGAGAGCCTCGCATGACTGCACGAAAAACGGAGGGGAGGACGGACCGACTGCCCGATGGCTACTAGGGCGTCTCCGGCCCGTCAAGAACGAAATCGGCGGGATACCAGCCGGAGCCGGCGCCGGCGATGGCGATTCGCGGGCTTCAGCCGCGTCCCGGAAGCACGTCGTCCACGGCGACGGTCGCACCGTGGAAGATCGGATGCTCGAGCCGCTGGCCGCGACCGCGACGCGCCTGCCGCCCGTATCGGCGCGTTCCGGTATCGGGATCCCCGAACGTCTCCACGACGTCGTCGCGCAGGTTCACGATCCAGTACGCGGGGATTCCGGCGGCGGCGTAGATCGCCGCCTTGGTGAGGCGATCCTCCATGAGCGAGGTGTCCGCGACCTCGACCACGAGCAACGCCGTCGTCGGGTGGGCGGTGTCGTAGTCCGGCGCGACGCCGGGAACGATCGCAACGTCGGGCTCGGGAACGGAACGCTCACTCACCACCAAGGGGAGCTGGACGCTCACGACCACGCCCTCCCCCACTACGGTACGTAGCGCTTCGGCCACGCGACGAACCGCCGACGCGTGCCGCGGATTCTGCGGCGACATGGAGACGATGACCCCCTCGAGGAGCTCCACCCGATCGTCCGGGCAGAGCACGCCTTCGTCGACGAGCGCGAAGAAGCGCGCGGCAGTGTACGGCGCCGCGGCGGGGGTCCCGGGGGTCATGGCGGGTACGCTAGCGGCTCCGGCAGCACCGAGAAAGAGCTACTCGGAGCCCAGCACGATCCTGCGGAAGACGGCCTGCTCGTACGCGAGCCCCTCGGCGAGCGTCTTTCCGGCGCTGGCACGGACGATCTCGGTCTGCAGGAGCAGGCCGCGTCGCGGCAGCGCCGCGAGCTCGGCGGCGACCGCTTCCGCACGCGCGAGCGTCGCGCCGTCGTCGACGAGCTCGGCGAGGAGACCGAGGCGGAACGCCTCCTCAGCGCCGATCGTCCGCCCGGTGAGCGCGAGCATGCGCGCCATACCGTCGCCAACCGCCGCGCGCAGCGCGGCGAAGCCGCCCGCCGCCCCGAACTTCACCTCCGGCATCCCGAGCTGCGCTCCCCGTCCGGCGATCCGCACGTCGCACGCGAGCAGGAGCGCGAGCCCGCCGCCGAGGGCGCGCCCCTCGACCGCCGCGACGAGCGGCTTCGGGAAGCTCGCGAGCGCGTCGAACATGCGCGTCGACGACTCGACGATCTCGCGCCGGTTCGCCGCGTCGCCGCCGAAGCGGCTCACATCCATGCCGGCGCAGAAGTCGGGCGGCGCGCCGGCGATCACGACGCACGCGAGCCCGTCGTCGGCGGCGATCGTCGCGAGCAGCTCCGCGAAACCGCGGCGCATGGCGAAGGTGAGCGCGTTCCGCTTGGCGCCGCGGTCGAGGGTGAGGACGGCGTAGCCGTCGCGGCGGGCGAGCGAAAGGTCGGCGGGCGTGGTCATCGTCGGCCGGTGCGTCCCCGCCCAACAAACGGCAGCAGCATCGACACGCGCCTCTGGTAGTCGCGATACTGCTCGCCGTGCAGGTGGACCAGCGTGCGCTCCTCGATCTGGAGAGCGACGAGGATGTAGGCGGTCGTCACGATCGCGAAGAGGAGATGTCCCTGGCTCATGGCCGGCGTTGCCCAGAACGCGATCAAGAAGCCCAGCATCAGCGGATGCCGTACCCACTTGTAGAAGAGGCGTTCCTTGAACGTGGGATGCACGAGCGGCCGTCCGAGCGCATACGAGACGGACTGCGTGAGACCGAAGAGCTCGAAGTGGTCGATGAGGAACGTCGAGACGAGCACGATACCCCATCCGGCAAGGGAGATGCCGACGAGCAGCGCCGCCGCGAAGGCGTTCTCGATCCGCCAGACTGACACGGGGAGCGGACGCCATTGCCATGCCATGAAGGCGAGGATCACCGTCGTGAGGAAGACGAACGTCGTGCGTTCGCTGTGCCACGGCACCCAGCGTGTCCAGACTTGCTTGAACGCCGGGCGCGCCATGATGGTGTGCTGCAGGGCGAAGATCCCGAGGAGCACGATGTTGATGGCGATGGCCGTGCCCGTCGACGAAGCGGGCGGCCCATCATCGATGCCTTTCGGGACGACCCAGTTCCCGACGAACCCGATCAGATAGAGAAACGTGCAGAAGAAGAAGAGATACGTACCCACCCCGTACGCCAGTATCAGAGCGCGAGCGACGCCGCCGCCCGTCTCGTGCGTCTCCATCGAGGATCGCGTCGTCATGACGTCAGCCTGCTTCTACGGTGGGCGCGCCGGCCCGCGATCGAGAGACCCATCGTCTCGCAAATGCCAGTGCCACCGTCAACGCATGGAGGAAAGGTTCGGAACGACTCCTCGGACTGCCCCGCCGGCGCCCGACGGAACCGGATTCGTCGAGTGGTACGGCACCCCCTCCGTAGGCTCATGCCGAAAATCGACGCGGCGAACGCGCGCCGCTGGGCCCTGTTTTGTTGACATTCTCACGCGTTGCGCAGAGTATCGGCCCCTTTCCCAGCGATCGCGCCATGAGCAGCCAGGACATCGTCACGCGCACCGATCGTCATCTGATGGCCACCTACCTCCGGGCCCCGGTGGCGTTCGTTCGTGGCGACGGAGCGCGCCTCTGGGACGCCGACGGGAAGGAGTATCTCGACCTCTTCGCGTGCCTCGCGGTCGCGAATCTCGGGCACGCGCCAAGGGCCGTCGCGGAGGCGATCAACGCGCAGACCGCGAAGATCTTCCACGTCTCGAACCTCCATTACTGCGAGCCCCAGATGCGCCTCGCCGAGTTGCTCTGCGAGCGCTCGTTCGCGGACAGGGTGTTCCTCTGCAACAGCGGCGCCGAGGCCAACGAGGCGGCGATCAAGCTCGCACGCCGCTGGGGCCACGCGAACGGCGGCCAGCGCTTCGAGATCGTGACCGCGCTCGGCTCCTTCCACGGCCGGACGCTCGCGACCCTCACCGCGACGGGACAGGAAAAGATCCGGGTCGGCTTCCAGCCGCTTCCCGGCGGCTTCCGCTACGTGCCCTTCGACGACCTCGGCGCGCTCGACCGCGCGCTCACCGACACCACCGCCGCGCTCCTTCTGGAGCCGATCCTCGGGGAAGGCGGCGTCGTCGTGCCGAGCCCGGAGTATCTCGTCGGCGCTCGCAAGCTCTGCGACGAGCGCGGCATTCTCTTGATGCTCGACGAGATCCAGGTCGGCATGGGGCGGACCGGGACGCTCTTCGCCTACGAGCAGCTCGGCGTCGTTCCCGACGTCATGACGCTCGCGAAGGCGCTCGCGAGCGGCATCCCGATCGGTGCTTGCCTCGCGCGCGCCGACATCGCCGCGGCGTTCGGCGCCGGCGCGCACGGCTCGACCTTCGGCGGCAACGCGGTCGCGGCGGCCGCCGCGGTGCGGACCCTCGAGATCATGACCGCACCCGAGTTTCTGCCCGGCGTCCGGCAGCGAGCGGTGCACTTCCGCGCCGGCCTCGACCGCATCGCGGCACGCTCGCCGAAGGTGAAGGGCGTGCGGGGCGCCGGCTTCATCCAGGGCATGCTGCTCTCGGAGCCGGGCGCGCCGCTGGTGGCGAAGTGCCTCGAGCGCGGCGTGCTCCTCAACTGCACGGCGGACACGGTGCTCCGGTTCCTGCCGCCGCTCGTCATCACCGAAAACGAGATCGACCAGGCGCTGGCGATCGTCGAAGAGGTACTCTCGGCATGAAGCGTGACCTCCTCCGCCTCGTCGATCTCACGCGCGACGAGTGCGCGGCGCTCTTCGCCCTGGCGACCGAGATCAAGACGGCGCTGCGCTCCGGCAAGCCGCGGCCGCTCCTCGCCGGCAGAACGCTCGCCATGATCTTCGAGAAGCCGAGCCTGCGAACGCGCGTCAGCTTCGAGGCGGGCATGTTCCAGCTCGGCGGCCACGCGATCTATCTCGCGCCGTGGGACATCCGCCTCGGCGAGCGCGAGACCGTCGCCGACGTCGCGCGCAATCTGGCGCGCGTCGTCGACATGATCGTCGCGCGCACGTTCAGCCATGACGTGCTCGTCGAGCTCGCCGGGCACGCGAAGGTTCCCGTCATCAATGGCCTCACCGACCTGCACCACCCCTGCCAGGTGCTCGCCGACCTCTTCACGCTGGTCGAACACCGCCGGAAGCTCGACGACCTGCGCGTGGTGTTCGTCGGCGACGGCAACAACCTCGTACACTCCTGGATGGAGGCGGCGGCGGTCTTCCCCTTCACGTTCGCGCTCGCCTGCCCGGCGGGCTACGAGCCGAACGTCGAGATCCTCGCGGAGTGCCGCGCGCGCGGCGCCCGCATCGAGATCACCCGGTCCGTCTCCGACGCCGTCCGCAGCGCCGACGTCCTCTACACCGATGTCTGGACGAGCATGGGCCAGGAAGACGAGGCGGTCGAGCGCCGCACCCACTTCGCCGGCTACCAGATCGACGACGGGGTGCTGCGCCACGCCGCCAAGGACGCGCTGGTGATGCATTGCCTGCCCGCCCATCGCGGCGAGGAGATCACGGACGCCGTGATCGAGGGCCGCCAGTCGGTCGTCTTCGACCAGGCGGAGAATCGCCTGCACCTCCAGAAGGCCCTGATGGCCTGGCTCGCCCGGGAGAGCGGCAAATGACCGAGAACGTCAAGAAGATAGTGCTGGCGTACAGCGGCGGGCTCGATACGTCCGTCATCCTGCGCTGGCTGATCGAGCAGTACGGATGCGAGGTCGTGGCCTTCTGCGCCGATCTCGGCCAGGCCGACGAGATCGCCACGATCGAGGAGCGCGGCCTCGCGACCGGCGCGTCGAAGGTCGTGGTCGATGATCTCCGCGAGGAGTTCGCGCGCGACTTCGTGTTCCCGATGATGCGCGCGAACGCGGTCTACGAGGCGGGCTACCTCCTCGGCACGTCGATCGCGCGCCCGCTCATCGCGAAGCGCCAGATCGAGATCGCGCGCCAGACCGGCGCCGACGCCGTCGCTCACGGCGCCACCGGCAAGGGCAACGACCAGGTCCGCTTCGAGCTCACCTACTACGCGCTCGAGCCCGGCATCCGGGTGATCGCGCCGTGGCGCATCTGGGACCTCGATTCCCGCACCGCGATGATCGCCTACGCCGAGAAGCACAGGATCCCCGTGCCGGTCACGCGCGAGAAGCCCTACAGCTCCGACCGCAACCTCCTCCACATCAGCTTCGAGGGCGGCATCCTCGAGGACCCGTGGCTGGAGCCGTACGCCGACATGTTTCTCCTGACGACGGATCCGACGAAGGCGCCCGATCAGCCGGAGTACGTGGAGATCGACTACGAGGCGGGCGACCCGGTGGCGGTGAACGGCGAGCGCCTTTCGCCCGCGGCGCTGCTCGCGCAGCTGAACCAGATCGGTGGCCGACACGGCGTCGGACGTCTCGACCTCGTCGAGAACCGCTACGTGGGCATGAAGTCGCGCGGCGTCTACGAGACGCCGGGCGGGACGCTCATGCTGGCGGCGCACCGCGCCGTCGAGTCGCTGACCCTCGACCGCGAGGTGATGCACATCCGGGACGGCCTCGTGCCGCGCTACGCCGAGATGATCTACTACGGCTACTGGTTCACGCCCGAGCGCCGCATGCTGCAGACCGCGATCGACGAATCGCAGAAGCTCGTGAACGGCTCCGCGCGCTTGAAGCTCTACAAGGGCAGCGTGACGGTCGCCGGCCGCAAGGCCGCCCGGTCGCTCTACGACCCGTCGATCGCGAGCTTCGAAGCGGGCGGCGTCTACAACCAGGCCGACGCGGAGGGCTTCATCCGCCTCTCCGCGCTCCGGCTCCGCATCCAGGCGCTCGTCGCGGCGCGAGGA